>CAZIPU010000090.1:0-8622 GCA_964541005.1 uncultured Syntrophales bacterium
GCAGGGCGATTTCAACCGTGTCACGGTTTACTCGGAAGATCCCCTGGAAATGGCCAGAAGCTGGCAGAAACAGGGCGCAGAGCGGCTCCATATCGTCGATCTGGACGGCTCCCTGGAAGGAGTTCCTAAAAACCGGGAGATCATCATTGCCATCGCCAGGGAACTCTCTATCCCCGTTGAAGTCGGCGGAGGTATCCGGGATATGAAAACCATCGACGGGTATCTGCGCGGAGGCGTGCAGTGGGTCATCCTGGGTACCGCGGCGATTCGGGACAGCCGGTTGATGCGGGATGCCTGCGAAACGTATGGCGGGCATATCATTTTAGGCCTGGATGCCAAGGACGGCCAGGTGGCCGTTCAGGGTTGGACGGAGCGGACGGCTCTGTCCGTCCGTGAGGTGGTGGACCGGTTCCGGGATTACGGCCTGGCCGCGGTCATTTACACCGATATTTCCCGGGATGGGATGCAGACGGGCGTGAATGTCGAGGCGACAAAGCGCCTCGCACAGATGACGGAGATTCCCGTGATCGCCTCCGGCGGTGTTTCCGACATCCGGGATATCGAAAAGTTAGTGGAAATCGAGCAGGATGGCGTCATCGGTGTCATCGCCGGTAAGGCCCTTTACGCCGGCACCTTGTCCCTGAAAGAGGCCATCGCCGTGGCCGGAGGGGACAGATCTTAAAATCCAGGAGTATTGGATTGTCCGGACATGACCATTTTTTACGGACAGGGAGGAAAGAACAATGGAATCCTGCATATTCTGTAAGATTGCCAGGGGAGAAATCCCCTGCAGCAAGGTTTATGAAGACGACCGGGTCTTGGCTTTCGACGATATCAACCCCATGGCCCCCGTTCATGTGATCGTGATTCCCAAGGATCATATTGCGACCCTCATGGATGTGGATGCCGAAAAAACGAACCTCCCGGCATCTCTGTTCGCAGCCGCCCAGGTCATCGCGAAGAAAAAAGGGGTGGATCAGGCGGGATTCCGTACGGTCATCAACTGCAATGAACAGGGGGGGCAGGTGGTCTTCCATCTGCATATGCACATCCTGGGTGGGAAAAAGCTGACCGACGAGCTCGGCTAAAGGACCTGTAGCCGACCGACCCTTTTATACCGTTTTGCTTTGAAGGGTAAAAAGTATCGTTTCCCGAGAGGCACGGTTGACAAATTAAATCCATGGTTTAACTTGTTCGTTAATAAGTTAAACCGATACGAACTTATCGCGTAAAGGTAGAAAAGATGAATTATAAGGAAACATTGGAACGGGAGTTGGTGCAGGCGGCTAAAGCCCAAGACAAGGAAAGGCTGTCTGCTTTAAGGCTCATCAAGAACACGCTTCACAACCGGGAGATCGATCTTCACAGGGAACTGGAAGAATCGGAATTTCTCCAGGCTTTGGCATCCATGGCCAAGCAGCGGAACGATTCGATTGAACAGTTCCGCAACGGAGGCCGACAGGATCTGGTCGAAAAGGAAACCGGCGAACTGAAGGTCATCCAGGAATTCATGCCGGCCCAGTTATCGGATGAAGAGATTTCCCGTGAGATCGAAGCGGCCATTGCCGAAGTGGGGGCAACAAGCATCAAGGACATGGGAAAGGTCATGAAGGTCCTCATGTCGAAATTGACGGGAAAAGCCGATGGAAAGGTCGTCGGGGACAAAGTCAAGGCGAGACTTTCCGCATGACAGTTGTTTCCCGGAATGGCGGTGGGAGGAAGAGATCACGGAGGTTGGTTGCCCGGCTCCGTTGGGAATGGAGATCCTTGCACGGTTTGTCCTGCGGAAGGGAATACTAGATTGACCGGGTATGTTCCCCAAGAGAAGATAGAAGAGATCCGGGACAGGATCGATATCGTTCATCTGATCTCCGAATACGTCGTTCTGCGAAAGGCGGGCCGAAATTTTATCGGTCTATGCCCGTTTCACAAGGAGAAAACACCCTCTTTTTCCGTGCGGCCGGATAAGCAGATTTTTTACTGTTTCGGCTGCGGTGCCGGCGGCAATGCCTTTTCCTTTCTCATGAACATGAACGGGATGACGTTTCCCGAGGCGGTCCGCTACCTGGCGGGCAAAACGGGCGTCATTCTGCCCGATCCGAAGGACCATCCCCATTCTGGCGAGCAGGTGACAGAACGGGAACAGGTTTACCTTGCCAATAAAAAGGCCGCCCATTGGTTTGCCCGCAATCTTGCCTCGGAAGAATCCGCCCACGTTCGGGCCTACCTTGCAGGGCGAGGGATGAGCCAGGAGGTCGTCGAATCCTTTCGCCTGGGCTATGCCACCGAAGGCTGGTCCGCCCTGCGGACCTCCTTTGAACGGGAGAAGGTGCCTCTGCCGGCGGTTGAAAAGGCCGGTTTGATTATCAAGGGTAAGGAAGGCACTTATTACGATCGTTTCCGGGGTCGCCTGATGATTCCCATCGAGGATACGGAGGGTCGTGTCATCGCTTTCGGCGGGCGGGTCATGGGCCAGGGGGAACCGAAATACCTCAATTCCCCGGAATCGCCGGTTTACATCAAGGGACGTCATCTCTACGGTCTGAACAGGTCGAAGGAGCATATTCGCAAGGCAGGACATGCCATCCTGGTTGAGGGGTACTTCGATTTCCTGGCCCTGTGGAACGCGGGTGTGCATCCTGTTGTTGCCTCCCTGGGAACGGCGCTGACGAAGGAACAGGTGGCGTTGCTGCGCCGGTATACCCAGAAAGTTTATATTACCTTCGATTCGGACGAAGCGGGAAAAAAAGCGCTGATGCGCAGCCTCGAACTCTTTCTGGCGGCGGATATCGATGCCTGGGCCGTGAGTCTTCCCCAGGGGTGCGATCCCGACAGCTGTATTCAAACATATGGGAAAGACGGTTTCCTCGATGCCCTCACGGGGGCTTTGCCCATTGAAACCTATTTCCTGGATCGGGTTCTTTCAAAGGAGAGGACGGTCGCCGGGGAAAAGAATGCCGTCAGGGAAGCCGTCCATCTCAGCACGAGCATTACCGATCCCATTTCCCGGAACCTTTTCCTCCGGCGTGTGTCCGAGCGTTTCGGCATCGACTACGAAATTTTGAAGCGACAGGGCCATGACGGGTATAAGCACGTAGCCTCGACGGAGGAGGGGCCGCGTATGAATACCCAGCTCGACATTCTGAAGGACCAGGCGGATAAACTGGAGTTGGCCATTGTCCACCTGATCCTGGAAAATCCCCGGAGGGTGCAGGATGTGTCGGATCTGGGTCTCCTCGATTATTTCTCGGAAGGCGAGGTAAAATCGATTGCGCAGAAAATCGTCCGTATCGTTGGCAAAGACGGTCGGGGTGCCGTCAATATGGACGATGTCATTCATGCAATTGATAATCCGCCGCTCAGGGAAGCCATTCTGCGCGGGGTCATGGAGGAAAATCCGCCTCCGGCGGAGGTTGTCGAACGCATGTTTTTCGATACGGCGGAGCAATTGAGAAAACAATGGTTTAAAAAAAGACATAGGAATTTGCAGATGAAATTGGTAAAAGCACAGCGAGACGGCAACGGCGAGTTGTGCATGTGTCTGTTGAAAGAAAAAGAGAGCCTGATTCGGCAGGAAAAGAATGGCGACGCGTCCGCTCATCGCGAGTCCGATTCATTGAAATCCAGGGAGATACCAAATGGATAAAGAGATCAAATCAGAAGAATTTAAGAAATTATTGTCCCTGGGGGAGGAGAAAGGCTTCCTCACCTACGACGATGTTAACGACCTGCTGCCCACGGATATCGTTTCCTCAGACCAGATCGACGATATCCTGATGCTTTTCGGAGAGAAGAATATTGATATCATCGATGCGGAAAAGGGTGAAAACCTGCAGATCAAGAAAGTCGCCGAAGAAAGAGGCGCGGCCAAGGAAGACGAAATCATGGGTCTTATCTCCGCTGTCGGGAAAACGGGCGATCCCGTCAAGATGTATCTGCGGGAAATGGGCCTCGTTTCTCTGCTAAGCCGCGACGGGGAAGTGGAAATTGCGAAAAAGATCGAGGAGGGACTCAAGGAAGGAATGGATTCGGTTTTTTCCGTTCTCCTGTCCGTCAAGGGGGTTATCGAACTGGGGGAAAAGCTGAGAAGCGATGAGATCCGGGTAAAGAACCTGATCGACAACCTGGACGACGAGGAAGGGATGCAGGAGGAGGATGCCCACAAGACAAGGGTTCTGAATCTGATCGATAAAGTAGCCGACCTGGACAGGAAAAATGATGATATCCGGAAAAAACTGAAGGTCAAGGGCCTCGACGAGGAGAAGAAAGAGGCGTACAAAGCTGAGATTGCCAAGAATACCAAGCAGATCATCCGGCATTGCCGGAAGATCCGGTTCAGCAAAAGGCAGATCGATCGCATGATCAATCGCATCAAGCAGGCTCTGGCCGAAATAGAAGACGCCGAGGCGATCGTTCAGGCCTGCAAGGACGAATGTGGCCTGTCACGGACCCAGATGGAAAAGCTCTGGTCGCGTATCCGGAAGTCACCGGCGGAGGCGGAATGTGTTTGCCGGGAAACGGGTATCCGGATCGAGAAATTAAGACACTATGAGGAAATCATTAAGGAAGCGGATAAGGTGATCAAAAAAATATCCGCCGAATCTTCCCACACGCCTTCATCCCTGAAGAAGCTGGTGGTCACGATGGAAAAGGGGGAGCGGAAAGCGGAGAGGGCGAAACGGAAACTCGTGGAAGCGAACCTCAGGCTGGTTGTCAGCATTGCGAAGAAGTACACGAACCGGGGGTTGCAGTTCCTGGATTTGATTCAGGAAGGAAATATCGGCCTCATGAAGGCGGTGGAAAAGTTTGAATATCAGCGGGGATATAAATTTTCGACTTACGCGACCTGGTGGATCCGGCAGGCCATTACAAGGGCCATTGCCGATCAGGCCAGAACGATCCGCATTCCCGTTCACATGATTGAGACGATCAACAAACTGATCCGGACGTCCCGTTACCTGGTGCAGGAACTGGGCCGGGAGCCGAACCCCGAAGAGATCGCCAACAAGATGGGGTATCCTCTGGACAAGGTCAGAAAAGTCCTGAAAATCGCCAAGGAACCCATTTCCCTGGAGACGCCCATCGGCGAGGAAGAAGACAGCCATCTGGGTGATTTCATCGAAGACAAGAAGATCATGTCTCCTTCGGAGGCAACCATCAGCATGGATCTGGCCGAGCAGACGAGGAAGATTCTGGCGACCCTGACACCCCGGGAAGAAAAAGTCCTGAGGATGCGTTTCGGAATCAGCGAACGCATCGAATATCAGGAGGAAGAGGAACGGCGGATTCGGGAAATCATCAATGAGTTCGGAATGGAAGGAGATCAGATCCCCGACGGGAAGATTGCGGAGAAGACAAAATAAAGGTTCTGCTCCCCTGATTGGGATGCCCTGTAACATTTGATTTAGAAATTGACACAAAGGGAGAATTGTTATAACGCAAGCAGGTTGCTTGATGCATACATGAAAAGCAGGGCCCATAGCTCAATTGGTAGAGCCACCGGCTCATAACCGGTAGGTCCCTGGTTCGAACCCAGGTGGGCCCACCATTTTGTTAGTCGTCCCGGACAGGGAGAAAAGAGAAATGATAAATTGCGAGGGGAGAATGTCTCATGCGCTGCTGGCGATAACGGCGGTTCGGGCAGACAATCGCCTCTAAAAGAATGCACCTCTTGCGGGTGCATTTTTTTTTGACCAACATGCCCAGTGAAAGGGGAAAATCATTGAAAGAAGACCTTCAATTATTGATCGAACTACAGAAGAGCGATTCGGATGTGATGCGGATCAGGATGAAGAAGAAGGAAGTGCCGGAACGGATTGCGCGTCTGGACGAATCTTATCAGACCTTGCAGCAAAAGATGGACGATTTTCGGGCCCATCTGGAGGATTTGAAGAAGCAGCATCGGGAAAAGGAGGACAGGTTAAAGAAGGGCCAGGATGGTTTGAAAAAGGCCAAAGAACGGCTTGAAAGCGTGAAGAACAACAAGGAATATCAGGCCATTCTGAAAGAAATCGAAAATCTCGACCGCAAAAACGGTGATATCGAATCGGAAATCATTGTCCTGTTCGATGAAATCGACAAGGAAAACGGGGAATTAAAACATCACGAGCAAGAATTTGCGGAGCAGACGACCCTTTATGAAACCGAGCGCCATGTTCTGGAAGAGGAGATGAAATCCCTCGATGAAAGTATCGCGGCATGCCAGGAGAAAAACGGCCAAATCCGGTCCTCTGTCAAGGGCGATCTTCTTCGAAAGTACGAGGCCATCCGCAATCTGCATAAGGGCGTTGCCGTCGTGTCCGTCTGGAAAGAGGTGTGCAACGGCTGTCACATGAATATTCCTCCCCAGATGTACAATGAACTGCAGACGGCGACGATGCTCATGTCGTGTCCTCATTGCAACAGGATTATTTACTGGGAGAATCAGGAAGACAATCCGTAATACCTCTTCGATTCGGGTCCGCGTGTTTTCAAGGCTGTCGGGGTTGGCCGGTGGGCGATCTCCGAAAAATTTTATTTGACTAACCCGAGATAATCAATACGATTAAACCAGGTGTTGCAGCAGGGCAGATGATCGCTGGTCCGCATGCGGGCTGGAGGAAAGTCCGAGCTCCACAGGGCAGGATGGTCGCTAACGGCGACTGGGGGCAACCCTAAGGAAAGTGCCACAGAAAAGATACCGCCCCTCCGGTTTTTGGAGGTCCCTTCGGGGATACGGGATTCGTCCCGGAGGTAAGGGTGAAAAGGCGAGGTAAGAGCTCACCAGTTTCCCGGGTGACCGGGAAAGCTTGGTAAACCCCATCCGGAGCAAGACCGAATAGGAAAGCGTCAAGGACGGCCCGTCCGTGCTTTCGGGTAGGTCGCTCGAGGCAGCAGGCAACTGCTGTCCCAGATGAATGATCATCGCCCCTTTCCGGGTGACCGGGAAAGGGAACAGAACTCGGCTTATGACCTGCTGCGACACCTCTTTTTATGCAGGGTAAAAGAGCCATCTATGGAGAAGCGGCAACACGGATGCAATTGGATTTACAAAAGGAATCAATTTGAGAAAGCTTATGAAACAGGAAAAAAGGATGATTGAATTTTATAAAATGAGCGGCAGCGGCAATGATTTCATCCTTATCGACAATCGCCTCTCGGCGTTGAGCGTAGGTGATTTGAACGGTTTCATTAACCGGGTCTGCGCGAGAAAAGGAGCTGTGGGCGCCGACGGGCTGATTTTAATTGAAAAATCCGCAACCTGCGACTTTCGCTGGCGATTCTTCAATGCGGACGGTTCGGAAGTGGAGATGTGCGGCAACGGCGGCCGCTGTGCGGCGCGTTTCGCCTTTCTCAAGGGAATTGCCGGGGAGAAGATGTCCTTCGAAACCGGGGCGGGGGTCATCGACGCGGAGGTGAACGGCGACACGGTGAAGCTCCGGCTGACGAATCCGACGCAGCTTACGGTGAACCAGAAAATTACGATCGACGATATCCCCTTCGATGTGAACAGTGTCAACACGGGGGTTCCCCATGTGGTGCACTTCACCGGTTACCTCGACGAGTTCGATGTGAACCGCATCGGACGGTCGATCCGTTATCACCGGGAGTACAAGCCTGCGGGCACAAACGCGAATTTCGTCGAGGTGGTCGATGAAAAGACCATCCGCGTCCGGACCTACGAGCGGGGTGTGGAAGACGAAACCCTGGCCTGCGGGACCGGTTCCGTCGCCGCTGCCCTGATCGCCGCGGAGAAGAATATGGTTACCCCTCCCGTGAATGTCATCGTCAAAAGCGGAGAGATCCTGCGTATCCATTTCCGGAAGACGGAAAACGGGTTCGATGAAATTTATCTTGAAGGAAAGGCGAACGTGGTTTATGAAGGCAGGCTTTGGGAAGAGGCCTATTCATGACCCATTCTTCCCGGTACCGATCAGCCGGATAAGAGCATCCGTAAAACGGAACCAATCCACACCAGGAGGTTAGCATTGCAGGCAGCGCAGAGACTTTCGAAAATCCCCCCTTATCTGTTCATGGAGTTGCGCAAAAAAATCAACAAGGCCAGGGCCGAGGGCGTCGATGTCATCAGTTTGGCCATCGGTGATCCCGTTGAGCCGACACCGGTTTCCGTCATCGAAGAGCTTTGCAGGAGAGCCCACGATCCGGAGAACCATCGCTATCCCACAGATGAGGAGAAGGGGATGCTTGGCTTCCGTCGCGAAGTGGCCCGGTGGTATGCCGGGCGTTACGGTGTGAGCCTTGACCCGGAGACGGAAATTCTGGGACTCATCGGGTCCAAGGAAGGATGCCATCATTTTGTCCTGGCCCGGGTCAACCCAGGCGAGACCGTCCTGATGACCGATCCGGGTTATCCCGCCTATCGGTCGAGCATTCTCATGGGCGGGGGAGAACCCTATAACATTCCGATACTGGCGGAAAATCATTATCTGCCCGTTCTGCGCGACATTCCGACGGACGTGGCCAAAAAAGCCACGGCCATTTTCCTGAATTACCCGAACAATCCCACCGGTGCCTGTGCGACCCTGCCTTTTCTGAACGACCTGGTCGCCTTTGCAAGGCAGTTCGATATCGCCGTCTGCTACGACAACCCCTACAGTGAAATTCTTTTCTCCGGACAGGAGC
>CAZIPU010000091.1:0-8363 GCA_964541005.1 uncultured Syntrophales bacterium
GAGATTACTTTCTGTAATGAAAGAGTTGGCGATTATCCTTCTTAAGTGTTAAGAACTCCATTATCTTAATAAGATTCGATGGATTGTGCGTGAGCGTATAATGGGGAAATCCATGGATAGAAATGAACGTTTCAGAATGGCCGACCGGGTCATCGCCATCGGATTCTTCGTCAATGCGGGCTTGATGATTCTGAAGCTCCTTGCCGGTTACTTGGGCAATTCGGAAGCGGTCTTTGCCGACGGCATTGAAAGCGCAAGCGACTTCGTGGCCATCCTATCCACCATCGTCGCCCTGAAAATCGGGCGCATGCCTTTTGACGCAGATCATCCCTACGGCCACGGCAAGGCGGAAAGCATTTCCGCCATCCTGGTGTCAATCGTCATCTTTGCCGCCGGCCTCGGCATCCTCTACCGGGCATCCTGTACCATCATGACCGGCAAGTATTTGGAACCACACCTGATTGCCGTCATGGCTGCGTTCTTGACCATTTTGATCAAGGAAGCTCTGTACCACATTACCCATCGCGTCTCGAAAAAACTGGAAAGTCCCGCAGTGGACGCTATTGCAAAGGATCACCGCAAAGACGCCCTGACCTCGATTGCCACCCTGGTCGGCGTCGGCGGGGCGTATTTCGGGGTTTCCTTCCTGGATCCGCTGGCGGCCGCGCTGACGACGCTGTTCATCTTTCGCATCGGTTGGGTCACCTTGCGGAGCGCAATCTGCGACTTGATGGACAGCCAGGTACCCGCAGAAACGCTCTCAGCCATCACCGCCATCGCAGAAGAAGTCCGGGGAGTTGAATGTGTCCATGAAATCCGCGGCCGCCGGTCGGGCCAGTACATGATCATCGATCTGAAGCTGGAAATGGACCCGGAGATGACCGTGAAGCAGTCCCACGAAATTGCAACGCAGGTAAAACGTTTGATTTTCATGAAGATTTCGAACATCGGAGATGTGATGATCCACATCAACCCCTCACGGGAGGCACACGAAGACCTCATCCGGCTTTAAAGCCAAATCGCAACGAATGACGCCCTTCAACCCCTTCATCAGCCGATGTTCATCTCAGTCCCGCATGCAGCGGTCTTGTGACGTAACGCTTCTGGCAAGGGCCTAACGGATTCCGAACACCTGTCCGTCCCAAAATCTACAAATCGTACCGGCCAGAGGCTTCGGGTTGATAAAGGGTTTTCATAACCTTCAGTTGCCTTACCCCGCCCGGTACCGGCCATTCGATGACATCCCCGACACGATAACCGATAAGGGCCATCCCGACGGGGGCCATCACCGAAATTTTGTGTTGTTCCACATTGGCATCCTTGGGGAAAACCAATGTACAAATGATTTCCTCACCCGTCTTGAGATCCTGAAGGTGGGCTGTCGAATTCATGGTCACAACGTCGGAAGGGACACTCTTGGGGTCAACGATTTGAGCCCGTTCCAGTTCTTTTTCGAGCATGTCGACCGGGACTTTCTTCTGGTGCCCGGAATTCCGGTACGCTTCAATCAAATCGGACAGACGCTCAAGATCAAACGTTGTAATGTAAATCATTTTTTTTGCCATGCTCGAGTCTCCCTGCGGTTGTTGATGATCATGCATTCGCTTTTCGCGATGCACTATACCATATTCGAGAAATTTAATGGGGAAAATAACCCTCTTGAGGATTATGACGACATTCCACTTATTTTCCATATCCTTCTGTTGATTTTATAGTTTATTCTGTGGATAATTAAAACCAATTAAAATTTACCCGTAGAATATCGAAAGCGGATTCTGCGGGCTCGGATAAAAAGGTGTTGTCACCATCGGCACATTCATGAAAAGGCGGTTGCCCATGTTTCAGAAAATCCTGTACCCCACTGATTTCTCGGATGGATCGAAGAAAGCCATAAAATATCTGATCCGCTTGAAAGAATCCGGCTTGGAGGAAGTGGTCATCCTTCATGTCATTGATACGCGACTCCTCCACATCCCGGAGATATACAGGATTGTTGATATGTCCTTGTTGGGGGAGAAACAAGTTGCTGCTGCCCGCAGGAAAGCCTACGACGTCGCACGGAAACTGAAAGCAGCCGGCATCAAAACGAATATCCGGATTGAAAAAGGAATCCCTTTCAGGGAGATATTACGTGTGGAAAAGGAAGAGGACATTTCTCTGATCGTCATGGGATCTCACGGCACAAGCAACGTCACAGAAATGTTACTGGGATCTGTTACGGAAAAAGTGGTCAGGCATGCCGAAAAACCGGTTCTTGTCATCCGACGTTAATATGCCGGCATGTGAACGATCACCTCGGCACACATGCACAAGAACTGCCGGGTTACATTTCTAAAAGGGAGGGCTCCGGGTGATTCTCAAAAAGACTCTCTGGGTGATTTGTCTGCTTTGCCCCCTGCTCTCTTTCTGCGTAACAGAGCAGGCTTTTTCCGCAATAAAAGGAGGTCAGACGATGAAGATTGAAAGTCCGCAAATCAGCAACGGTGCAATGATCCCGGCCAAGTATACCTGTGACGGGAAGGATATTTCTCCGCCTTTGACATGGAAGGATGCCCCGAGCGGCACGAAGAGTTTCGCCTTGATCAGCGACGATCCCGACGCGCCAATGGGGACCTGGGTTCACTGGGTCGTCTACAACATTCCCCCCAGCGTCACCAGCCTGGAAGAAAATATCCCGCGCGAAAAGGAATTAAAGAACGGGACCATGCAGGGCAGCAACAGTTGGCCACGAATCGGTTACGGCGGCCCCTGCCCGCCCGGCGGCACGCATCGTTACTATTTCAAGCTCTACGCTCTGGACACGATGCTCGATTTGAAACCGGGCGTCGATAAAAATCAACTGCTAAAGGCAATGGCCGGACACATTCTTGCGGATGCCCAGCTGATGGGAAAATATAAAAGACAGCGATAAGGCTGTATCGACTGTATTAACCAAGTCGTTTTTATTCATGCGAGGTCGGTAAAATGCAGAATGAATCCGGAAACGAAAGTCGGTTTGACCGGCTCCACGTGTTTCTGATCGTGGTGATTGCCGTCATGGTGACGGCCATCGCAACCTTCTTCCTGATCAAAATATACCTGTTCCCTTCCGCATTCAAGCCGGTGGAACTGAACGCCCGCGAGGAAAGAACCCTCCAGGCCAAGCTGGATCGTCTCGATTTCACCGCATGGTCTCCGCCATCAGAGACCGTCAAACCGGGTGTTCCGCTCGAACCGGAACCCTACAGCGAAAAGAACGCCGACCGGACGATTCGCTTTACGGAAAGGGAACTGAACGCACTCCTGGCGAAGAATACGGATCTTGCCGACAAGGTTGCCATCGATCTGTCGCGCGAACTTCTGAGCGCCAAGATCCTGATCCCCGTTGAAGAAGACTTTCCGATCATGGGCGGCAAAATCCTGAGGGTCAAAGCCGGCCTGACATTCAGCTATCAGAACGGGCGGCCGGTGGTCATCCTGAGGGGGATCAGCCTGATGGGCGTGCCCTTGCCCAACGCCTGGCTGGGAAACATGAAGAACGTCGATGTTGTCAAGGAATTCGGGGGGACGGAAGGTTTCTGGAAGGCATTTGCCGACGGCGTCAACAACGTGCGCGTCGAGGAAGGCCTCCTGGCCATCACCCTGAATGAATAACACCGGGGGAAACGGGAATGTATGTTTCCATCCGTGATATCGAAGACCTGAACCGTCATGCCGTTTTTGTCCGCCGCTTCTGCGGCGCGATCATGAGGCCCCTTTTCCCTCTCGTCATGGCGCTGTCGATCCTGATTCTTTCCGGTTGTGCCGGAACGCAGGAAACGATCCGGGACATCCGGGAACTCCCGCAGGATCACGCCCGTTTTATCGAAGCCGGCCGGACATACCTTTCGTTTCCCCGGCAGCAGAAGTTTGATGCCCATTACAACGCCCGATATTTCACACCCTGGCATCGTGAAAAACAGGCCCTTCCGCTCAACCGGATTATCCGCCCATTCCAAAGATTCGGGAAAAACCCTGGGTACGGTGAAAACAGGCGAAAACACGACGCAGACTGGATCAAAACCCTCCTCGATAATGCCGGGTTTGATCATTACCCCAACGCGGGCCTTGCCGCCATTACCACCGCCAACACGGATCTGCGTGCCCTGCCAACCCATAAGCCCCTTTTCAGCAGTTCAGACGGATATCCGTTCGACCGGCTTCAGGAATCTCTGGTCGCGGCCAATACGCCCCTGTTCATTTCCCATGTGACCGTCGACCGCGCCTGGTTTCTGGCGGAAACCCCATATGCCCATGGCTGGATAAGAAGCCGCGATGTGGCTTTTGCGGACCAGGCCTTCATTGAGAAATGGAAACAAGGGCGTTTTGCCGTTGTCATCCGGGATAAAACCCCTCTTTACGATAATCAGGACCATTTTCTTTTCAAGGCGCCACTGGGAGCCGTTTTCCCCCTTTTGGAAGAAACGGGGGATTCTGTCAGGATCATGGTCGCATCCGCAGACCCGACCGGGAAAGCCGTTATCGGGACAACCTTGCTGCCAAAGGAATCGGCCGCCGTAAAACCCATGAGAATGACGGGCGCAAACCTGATCAAAACGGCCAATGAACTGATCAACGAACCCTATGGCTGGGGCGGCCTCTATGAGAACCGGGACTGCTCGGCCATGATGAGGGATTTTTACGCCCCCTTCGGCATCTGGCTGTCTCGCCAATCGGCGGACCAGGCAAAACTGGACGGCACCTTCATCGATCTCAAAGATCTTCCCCCGGAAGAAAAAGAGCGGATAATCATGAAACAGGGCATTCCCTATCTGACCCTTTTGTGGTTGAAGGGGCATATCATGCTTTACATCGGTGTTCATCAGGGGCATCCCCTTGTTTTTCACAATTTCTGGGGCGCCGTTACAACCGATTTCTGGAACCGACCGAAACGCCAGATTGTCGGCCACGCTGCCATTACCACCCTCCATCCGGGTAGAAAATCCGATTATTTTTCATCCCCGGCAGATGACTACCTTCATAAAATCGCCGGCATGACGTTGCTTGTCAATCCTGCGGAAGAAAGAATCGACTGACTTTAAGCAGGAGCGCAGGGTGTAACGGCGCCATTTACGATCTCCATCGCCCGCAAAAATGCCAAGAAACGCAGGTGACTATCCGGAAATAATCAGTCGGCACTCAAGCCATGCATTGCTCATCCGCGTCATATCATGTATGGTCGTATAAATCGGCCTTGACAAAGCCGAGAAACAGCCTTTTTCTCATTCCGTTCAAGCCGGACACGGCACGGAATCCGTTCTATCCAGCGGATTCCGGGTATCGTTTGGAGGCTGTCCGGGACGGTTCAAATCCTTGGCCGCGATTACGGTAAAACCAACTTCTGCTGGTCTCGTAAAAAGACCTGAAATACGCAATTGGTCATCGCCGGCAACCGCGATAGATCCGAGGTAACGAGAGATTTTTCGTCGCCGGCGCTCCTCAAAATGACAGGATGAGCTTTTTTCGGCTTCATCAAATTTTTCGAGTTCGCCAAATATCATAAAAAGGATGTCCCGGTATGCATTTCAAATACGGGCTTGATGAGCGGCCCCCCTTTTCTGAAACCGTTCTTTATGGTCTGCAATGGTTCGCCGTCACCATCCCGATCATCATCGTGATCGGGAAAATCACGGGAGCATTCCATTTCACCGCCATCGGCGACCAGATGGTTTACCTGCAAAAGCTGACCTTCGTCATGGCCGTCGCGCTGCTGGCTCAGGTCGTTCTGGGACACCGCATGCCTTTGATCATCGGTCCGTCGTCCATCCTGCTGGTCGGAATTATCGCCAGTGCCGGATACCAAGCCGATACCATTTATACCTCCATCCTCTGTGGAGGTCTCATTCTGGCTGTTGCCAGCGTGACCGGCCTGCTCGGTCACCTGAAGAAGCTCTTCAGCCCCCGTGTGGTCGCCGTTGTCCTGATTCTGATTGCCTTTACGCTGGCGCCGACCATACTCAACCTGATCACATCCGGCCTCGTCACCGCAGGTCCCCCGGCGCATATTCTTTTTTCCCTGGCCCTTTTGTTCTGCATGTTCGTGGCCCATCGATTTATCACCGGCATCTGGAAATCCACCCTGATCATCTGGGCCATGATGACGGGAAGTCTCTTTTGGTTTTTGATATTTCCGGAAACCTTCAGGATGGAGCAAATCGAATATGCAAGCCCGGTATCCGGTTTTTTCCGGCACATGACGTCTCGACTGTCTTTCGATCCGGGCGTCATGATTTCCTTTATGGTTTGTTTTCTGGCCTTATTTGTCAACGATTTGGGCTCGATTCAATCCATGAACGAGCTGTTGAAACCCGCCAACCCTGCCGGACGGATTAACCGCGGAATCCTGATCACGGGTCTCTCCAATATCTTATCCGGTTTTCTGGGTGTGATCGGACCGGTCAATTTTTCGCTGAGTCCGGGTGTGATTGCGGCCAGTGGCTGTGCATCCCGGGTGTCGATGTTCCCAACCGCCGTTCTGCTTCTTTTACTGTCATTTTCTCCGATCTTGATCGGTTTTATTGCCGGTGTCCCTTCCGTTGTGATCGGCACGATCCTGATCTATATCCTTTCATCGCAGATCGCGGCCGGCTTGATGGTGGCCTTCGAATCGATCAGGGAATTCCAGCTCAAGGACGGGCTTGTCATCGGTCTGCCGTTGATGCTGGGCACGATCATCGCCTTCCTGCCTGTGGACATTCTTCACAGCTTTCCGTCCGTTATCCGGCCTGTTCTCGGCAATGGTTTTGTGGTTGGGATTACCGCGGCAATGATGATGGATCATCTGATATTCAAAAACTGAACCCTCCGTCATCCACTGCAGAGGCTGCGCCGCCACGGTCAATGAAGAATACAGCGCCGTCCCTTGCCGCATGTACCCGGTTTTTTCAACCATATTAACGGTTTGTCCCCTCTTCCCCCGTCCGGGATTATTCCATTGACACGCCTCCCGTTTCTGCATATACTCCGTCCGCTTAAAAGCAGCGTCTTGTCAAATTTGATCCGGGCACCAAGTCCAGTTAAAATTCCCGAGAAGAATCCCACAGGCTACGGCATGAATTGAGAATCATATCCGACCGCTGACTTTAAACATACCAAAAGTACAAACGGATCAAGAACTCATCCCTTATCGGTTTTGAAATTCAGACAAACAGTCCCTTTGCAGAACTGCAGAATTCTAAAAAAAAGAGGCAATCCATGGAAAACAAGAAAATATTTGTCGGCAACCTGATTTTTGAGCCCATTGAAGAAGATTTGAAAGTACTGTTTTCGACATACGGCACGGTCATATCGATCAAACAGTACCGGAAGAAGGGCTATGCCCTGGTGGAAATGGCCGATCCGGCGGAAGCCCAGACAGCTATCCGTCAACTCGACCAGCGCGATTTCAAGGGGAGACCGATGCGCCTCAACATCGAACTGCCGCCGAAAAAAGCCAAGGCCCTGACCGTCAAGAAACATCTGGAACGGGGCACATCCCTGATCCAGGGGAAAACAGTCCCGTCGCCGGAGCAACCAGCCCGCAACCGGACCGGGAAAGGGTTCAAAAGATCAGCCGGCCGGCCGCTGAAAGATCAGTCAGGAGAAGGACACCAGGCTGCGTCCCGGCCGCCTTTCCGCGACCAAGCCCGGGCAGATTATGGAAGGACGTTTGATACGCCGCCGCGTGATAATTGGCGGGAAGGTGACGAAGGACGATCCGACCGGCCGCCACGGAAACGGATGGGTAGAGATGACAAGAGTTTCTCGGACAGACCGCCTCGCGATCGCGTAAGGGAAGATTTCATTATGACGTCGGATCAGCCGTCACGCGAACAAACGCGGGAAAGCGGCCGGGGCACCCCGGACCGCTCATCTCGCGGCAGGGCAAGAGACGCTTACCGAGGTCCGGCCGACCGGCCGCGACATGACCGTACCGGAGAAGGCTACAGAAATTCGACGGAAAGGCCGCCGCGCGACCGCTCAGAGGGATCATCGCGAAAACCTTTCCGGAAAGAAACCGGCAGACCATCGCGCGCGCAGTCAGGGGAAGGTTTCCGGGATACCTCGGCCCGGCCGCCACGCAAACAGACGGGGGAAGGTTACAAGAGTTTCTCGGACAGACCACCTCGCGATCGCGCAAGGGAAGATTTCATTATGACGTCGGATCAGCCGTCACGCGAACAAACGCGGGAAAGCGGCCGGGGCACCCCGGACCGCTCATCTCGCGGCAGGGCAAGAGACGCTTACCGAGGTCCGGCCGACCGGCCGCGACATGACCGTACCGGAGAAGGCTACAGAAATTCGACGGAAAGGCCGCCGCGCTACCCAAAGAACGAAACCGACAGAGGCGCATCCGCCGGGAAGGC
>CAZIPU010000092.1:0-8228 GCA_964541005.1 uncultured Syntrophales bacterium
CCGAACGGATTTCTATCCGACCGAGGAAACGCTGTTGATGATCGCCTCCGTCGCGTTTTTCAGGCGCGTGGCAACCGTGCTGAAGATCTGGCGGAAATCGGAGGGCAGTTTGTTGAACTCATTATCGTAGTATTCCCGGTCGATGATGCCCACCGTCGTTTCACCGATAGCCGTTGCCGTCGCCGTACGGGGCATTTTGGCGATAAAGGCCATCTCCCCGAATATTTCACCGCGTGGCAGCACTTCGACAACCACCCGCCGGCCCTTAAGCTTCTTCGAGATTTCGACGGAGCCTTCCTCGATCACGTAGATCCAATCGCCGTGCGTCCCTTCCTGGAAAATGACCTGACCATCCTGGAATGTCTCGTATGATGCTATCTGAAACATGATCTCCTCCTTCTGATACGTCAAAAACGGCCGATCGGAGGCCGAGCTTTCAAACTTTACCCTGTGTCACCAATCTGGAAAAGTGTTCATAAGATCGATCATAAGACCGCTCCGCCTGCTCCGGGAAGAAACAGGCCGGCAGTTCCCTGCTGCGACGGTGATAGGTCAGACAATCGCAGCAACGCCCCTTTCTCGGACAGGGTTCATAGGTACAGTTACAGGATTTCAGATTCTTTTCTTTTTGACAATCCATAAAAGACGACCTCCCGGCGCAAAAGGGGTGTTCTTCCTGTGAAATGGGTCACTCTTGGACGGGGGAGTCCCCGGAAGGCGCCTCCAGATCATGGACCTCGGGGAACAGCATTCCCAGTACTCCGCCCTGCAATACAATCACGGACTGCCCCTCCCCGGCCATCGCGTAATATCCCCATTCATTCGCAGGCTGGCCGACAAGAAGCATTTTCGTCGATTGGTCTTTCAAACGGACCGCCAGTCGAAGCTGGGGAGAAACGAGTCCTGCCTCTTCGGGTTTCATCTGTTCGGCAAAGTCGGCGGCCTCCAGATCGTTCAACATGGTCAGGATCTGTTCGACGCGCGAACTATCGGCTTTCTTTGACAGGGGTTTGACGATGAACCAACCGCCCTTCGTATCCCGGTTCAAGACAACCGCTTCCTCGTTGATTTGAAGCGTCATCTGGACAACCTCTTCGGCCTTCACAGGGAAAATTTTTCTGTCACGCCACCATTTTGCAGGCTTGTCGAGATGATCCCGCAAGGTCCCGGGCTGCAAAATCACTTCCTGCGAATCCGCCCGCCTGACATAGGCGCTGAGCCCGTCCGGGCCCTTTTTCCCGACAAAGAAATCGGTCATCCTGCGACCTTCGGCATCGTACAACACGACTTGCGTCCCCTGCCCTGACCGGACCCCGAAAATAGCCTGTTTTTCATCGTTCTCGGAGGCGATATTGTCTCGTTTCAGTTCCCGGATAGCCTGCAGGAAGGCGCCGACCTGATTCCGGTCGGCCGGATAGGGACCCGCCGGGGTCATCAGAAACCAGTTTCCATCCCGGTTCTCGAACGTAAGATGGCCCGGACCGACCAGGATTTTGTTCACTTTCCAGGGCTCGAAATCCGGATATACGAGAAGATCACCGTCAGCCTGCCGGCGGTTCCCGTCAAAAGGACGCTCGATGAAAAAGATGATCCCTCCGGCAAGCAGGAGAACGATGATCAGGAGCAGATTCCGTTTCGCCTTCATCCTGTTTTCCTCTTGAGATAGGCTTTTCTGCGCCTGCGCTTGAGATAAAACCGGGCAACCCCGATCAGGATGACTACAAGGGGCACGCCGATCATGTTTCCATACTTGACAAGCCTCTTCTGCCGGTCCGTCATGATCGGCAGGGGTCTGTTCAGCATTTTCTTGGAGCGGATTCCGATCAGGTCATCGCCCCAGGTGAACCAGTCAACGGCGTTCAAAAAGAAATCCGCATTCCCCGGGGCGGAAATAAATGCATCGGACAGGAAACGGGCATTCCCCATAACCAGGATCTTTGTGCTCTTCTGACTGCGTGTGAGCCTGCCGGTTTCTTCCATGGCGGCATTTCTGTAAAAACTGTCGAATTCCCCCTCCAGAAGAACCGCCAGGGGATAAGATCTGAGTTCCCCCGCGGGAGGATTGAATTCCTGGGCGGGACTGATGTTGTACATCCCCCGCTGGAGCCATCCATGGGGTGAAGACCTGGCCAGAACCGTATATTTGACGGCAGGACGGCTTGTTACATCGAGGGCCGCCACCCATGGAAGGCACAGGGCATCAAGACGACTGACGATCGGGTTGTCCGCCGCGAATCCCTCCTTCACCACTTTCGGATAGAAGGCGTAGGGAACGCGGAGTATCGTGTAACCCGTTCGGAAATTGATGGCCACGTTGAAACGGTCGAGGACCAGGTCCTGGGTCACCTTCACTCCGTAGGAGTTGATCAGGTCCTCCAGATTGCTTCCACGTCGGGACGCGGTCATGGTGTTTCCGTCGATATTCACCTGGTCGATCAGGAAAAAAACTTTCCCCCCTCGCATGACATACTGGTCGATAGCATGCTTCAGCCGATCCGGCACCGGTTCCGGTGACACCACAATCAGAAGATCCGTCCCCGTGGGAATCGCTCCGGCCGTGGCAGGATCGAGACCTGTCAGATCGTACAGGGGTTCCAGAACTTTACGGACCGTGCCGAAATTTCCGTTCAGGTCGTATTCCCCCCCGCCTGTCAGAAAAACAACCCGTTTTTTCTGGTTTCTCAGCAATCTCAGAATCGCACTGGAAATATCATATTCAAGATTCTTCGCCTCTTTGACGAAGGGCAGGATTTCCTGGCGGTCCTCATAAGAAATAACGATCCCCATGAAAACATTGGTGATCTGGGCCTGGTCCTTCTGATAGACATTCATCTGAACCTGGGGTACGCCCATGATCTGAACCCGCTTTTGAAGCAGCGGATCTTCCGCGGGATCGGAAAAGATCACCCTGACCTTTCCCTTCCCGCTCACCCGGTATTCCTCAAGAAGATCCGAGATCTGCTGCCGTAAAACGCCCAGCTCCGGCGGGGCCTTCTTCGAGAAAAAGCACTGGATGGTCACCGGATCCTCCAGTTTCGCCACGATGTGCCGACTCGATTCGGAGAGGGTATAGATCCGGTTTTCCGTCAGATCGATCCGCAGGAAATGCCTGTAGGACAGGAAATTGATCAGGACGAGAAATCCCAGAACCACCAGGATCAGGGTCACATCACTGAAAAGAAAACGAATTTGCTGACGCCAGTTTCTCATGGATCACTACCTGCGTTTCATCACAAAAAGGATGTTTGAAAAGAGGAAAAACCCCGTCACGGACAAATAATAGAGAATATCCCGGGAATCGATAATCCCCCGTTGAATGCTCACGAAGTGCTTGCCCAGACCTAAGAAAGAAAAAAACGGAACCCAGAAATCCGGCAGATTAACCAGGATCATGTCTTCCCCCAGGATGAACAGGGCAAAGGATAAAAGGATCGTCAGGATAAAGGCGACAATTTGGTTTTTCGTAAAATTTGAAAGGAAGAGGCCGATGGACAAATAGGCTGCACCCAGCAGGCAGGTCCCCAGGTAGCCGCCGATCACCGGGCCCCAGTCCAATTTGCCGAGGAAACTCAGGGTCAGCGGAAGGGAAAAACTGAAAAAGACCGATACGAGGACAAACATGAACCCGGCCATGAATTTTCCCAGAACCAGCTCATATTCCTTGACCGGCAGGGTCAGCAGAATTTCCACCGTCCCCATCTTCTTCTCCTCGGCCCACAGGCGCATCGTAACGGCCGGGATGAAGATGAGAAAAACCCAGGGGAGGAAGAAGAAATATTCCCGCATCTGGAGCTGGCTACCCACGAAAAAGCTCCGGAAAAAAAACCAGAAGGTGACGGCCAGGAAAGCCACGGTAAACACGTAGGCCACGGGAGAATCAAAATAGGCGTTGAATTCCCGCCGGCACAGAGCAAAAGCCCCCCTCATGACACAGCCTCCTCGATGGTCAGATGCTGAAAAACCTCTTCCAGAGAGAGGGATTCCCGGTAAAGCTCCGAAAGCACCCATTGATTCGCTACAGCCATTAGAAAAATAGTCTCCCGGATATCCACCGAACCGTCGGTGATGACCCGGATCCTGGTTTTCCCCGAACCTTCGTCACCTGTTATGTCGATTTTCCTGATATCCCGGTTGGCCTTTAATTTCTCCTTAATGATATCGACCGGCCCTTTCAGAACAAAGGTCACGGCATTTCCTCCACGGGCACGGACGGACATTTCCTCGGGGGTTCCGCTTCCGGCAAGCTTTCCATGATTTAAAATGATGATCCGGCTGCATGTCGCCGCGACTTCGGGAAGGATATGCGAACTCAGGATGATCGTTTTGTCCGTCCCGAATCGCTGGATGAGAGAGCGGATTTCGACGATCTGGTTAGGATCGAGGCCGACCGTCGGTTCGTCGAGAATCAGAATTTCCGGATCGTGGACAATCGCCTGGGCCAGTCCCACCCGCTGGCAATAGCCTTTGGAGAGTTCCCCGATATTTTTGTGGACCATTTTCTCCAGGCCCGTCATCTCAATAACCTGGTCGATTCGGTCCTGCCGGCACGCCTTGGGCAGCCCCCTCATGGCGGCAATAAAGGACAGGTATTCCATAACGCCCATGTCCGGATAAAGAGGATTGTTTTCCGGCAGGTAGCCGATGCGGCGCCGGATTTCGATCGGATGATCCTCCAGGGTTAAGCCGGCCACGGTAACTTTCCCGGAATCGGCGGCCAGGTACCCCGTCAGGACCCGCATGGTTGTCGTCTTACCCGCTCCATTCGGCCCCAGAAGGCCGAGGATTTCACCCTTTTCAACCTGAAAGGAAAGGTGATCCACTGCAACCGTTTCTCCGTACCGCTTGGTAATATTCTCCAAATCAATCATCGTTCGATTGAATCCCTCTCAAATTCAGTCCGGTTACCCTTTTTTATTATCTTCCACAGAATGCCCGAAAAACCCTTATTTTAGTAGCATGTTCCCTTCTCATTTACAATGGGCATTGTCATCTTTTCGCAACATCGGGCTTACGGATGCGTTCCTTCTGTGGTACTTTCTGTTGACGAAGAATCATATTTTTAGGAGAATACAAAAAATTTACTTATCAGCAACCAAGAAGGAGGATTTTATCATGGCAGAAGAAAAGGTCATCAAAGTGCTCGCGGCCATCGACGGATCTCCCATGTCGGAGACGGTTCTCAAGCACAGCGGCCGCTACGCCCAGTTGTCCGGGTGCGATTTAACCCTGCTCTACGTTTTGGAGGATGTCATTCCCTTCAAGACGCTTCCCGACACACCCCTTTACAAGGAACGGAAACAGGAAGGGTACAAAATTCTCGATGAGGCACAAAAAACCCTGAAGGACCATGGTGTAGACTGCAAGACGATCCTGGCCGCCGGTCCCGTTGCCGAGGTAATAGTCCGGATCGCCGAGGAAAACCAGGTGGATTATATTTTCATGGGTCACCGGGGACATCGGGGGCTGAAACGGATGCTGCTGGGAAGTGTTGCCGACGATGTCAGCAAGTATGCCCATTGTGCGGTCACGATTATCCGCTAGAGGTCGGAACCGAGAAGGCCCCCTCCGGCAAACACCGAAGGGGGCCTTCTTTCTCTTAATTATTGAAGCTTACTCAACCGTCCAGGTTGTTCCTGTGGGCCCATCCTTCAACACGACCCCCCTCCCTGCCAGGTCAATCCGGATCTTATCCGCCTGCACCCATTCTTTCCGGGCTCTCGCCGTGTTCCGGTCTTGAAGGAGCCGCTCGATCTCGGCAATATCGAGTCCCCTTTTCACGGCTTCCCGCTCCCGGTCACGGTGGAAATAATCGTCCGGATCATCCCGGAAAAGTCCCAAGACCTCACCCATTTCATCCAAGATGTTCCTGATCATCCGGGCAACGGCGATTTTCTCCGGTGAGGGAGCTCCCTTCCTGGTCATTTCCAGATAGTTGTTCGCCTGCCTGACCAGGTCAAAAAGATAGCCGATCGCCCGGGCCGTGTTGAAATCATCCTCCATGGCCTCCACGAACCGGTTCTTGATCGCTTGCAGACGATCGGCCAGCTCGGCCGCCGGTTTGTCGAATGCCTCCTCAACCGGAGGGGAGGCCGTGTTGTCGGCGGTGTTCAGAATGTCCTTCACCGACTTCAGCAGCGCATAAAACCGTTCAAGGCCCAATCTGGCCTCATGGATTGACAGTTCGGAGAAATCGAGGGGGCTGCGGTAGTGGCTCTGAAGAATGAAGAGCCTCAGCACTTCCGGATGGTATTTTTTGAGCATGTCCCGGATGGTCGAAAAATTTCCCAGGGATTTGGACATCTTTTCATGGTCGACCCGAACGAAACCGTTGTGCAGCCAGTAGCGGGCAAAAGTCTTTCCCGTCGCCCCCTCGGACTGGGCCATTTCGTTTTCATGATGCGGGAAAACCAGGTCTTCGCCTCCGCCGTGAATATCGAAGGTCTCCCCCAGGTATTTCTGACTCATGACGGAACATTCGATATGCCAGCCGGGGCGTCCTTTCCCCCAGGGGCTTTCCCACCAGGGTTCGTTTTCTTTGCTCGCCTTCCAGAGGGCGAAATCCAGCGGATTGCGTTTCTTTTCATTCACGTCAACACGGGCTCCCGCCATCATTTCATCGAGGCTGCGGCCCGACAGCTTCCCGTAGCCTGCGAAACTCTCAACGGAAAAATACACATCTCCATTTGAAGCATAGGCCAGCCCCTTCTGCTCGAGGGTTTCGATAAGCCGGATCATGCCGTCGATATGATCGGTCGCCCGGGGAGCGACCGTCGGCCGTTGCACGCCCATGGCATCCATGTCTTCGTTGTGCTCACCGATGTACTGGCCGGCAATATCCCCAATGGTGCGCCCCAGGGTGTTTGCCTTGTTGATAATCTTGTCATCCACATCGGTAAAATTTTTGACGAAGGTCACGTCGTAACCCTGATATTTGAAAAAACGCGCCATCACGTCAAAAACAACGGCCGACCGTGCATGGCCGACATGACAGGTATCGTAGGCCGTAATGCCGCACACGTAGATGCCCACTTTCCCCGCCGCAAGGGGTTCAAACACTTCCTTTCGCCTTGTCTGGGTATTGAATACTTTTAACGCCATATTTTCTCCTTGCCTTCCCCCGGGCACTGTCGTCGAAAAACCAATTGAGATCCACAGGGGGGGACGGTGGGTCGGAACCGGAACGGTTCAGGGGAACAGGGGAACCATGTCCAAGCCCGCGTCTTCCGGCAGACCGCAGATCAGATTCATATTTTGGATTGCCTGGCCGGCTGCGCCTTTGACCAGGTTGTCGATAACCGATACGATGATGGCCCTTTGGGTCCGGACATCGATGGAAAGGCCGATATCACAGTAATTCGTTCCCCTTATGGAGAGCAGATTCGGCGACATGCCCTTCGGGTAAACCCGGACAAACGCTTCGTTTTGATAAAACTTTCCGTACAGATCCAGAAGATCATCAACCTTCAGGGACCGGGTCAGATTCACATAAATCGTGCTTAAAATCCCGCGGCTGACAGGCAGCAGATGCGGCGTAAAGGAAACGGTGATCCGTTCGCCGGAGAGTCTCGTCAGGGCCTGTTCCATCTCGGGAATGTGACGGTGCTGTCCCCCGACTTTATAGGCTTTGAAGCCCTCGTCCACCTCACAGAAAAGGGAACCCATCTGCGGTTCCCGTCCCGCGCCGCTTGTTCCCGACTTTGAGTCGATCAGGATGGAGGAGCGGTCGATCCAGTCCGATCCCACGATCGGCGCCAAACCGAGAATCACGCTTGTCGGATAACAACCGGGATTGGCGATGAAACGGGCTTCCCTGATCCGGTCACGCCACAGTTCCGGAATCCCGTAAACCGCTGCGGGAATCACGTCGGGAGATTTATGCTTGCCGTACCACTGTTCGTAGGTTGCCAGATCCGATAACCGGTAATCGGCACTGAGATCGATCACCTTTCGCCCTGCATTGTAGAAAACCGGGGCAATTTTCATGGACGTCCCGTGGGGCAAGGCCAGGAAGACGACGTCGGCGGATTGCGCAACCTCTTCCGCCGGTGCATCCAGAAATTTGAGATCCGTCAGTTTGATGAGAGAAGGATGGGCCTCGAAAACAGGCTTTCCCGCAAAGCGCCGGGACGTGGCAAAGATGACCTCCGCCATGGGATGGCGAATGAGCAGGCGCAGCAGTTCCTGTCCCGTATAGCCGCTTGCCCCGTATATACCTACCTTGATCATGA
>CAZIPU010000093.1:0-5077 GCA_964541005.1 uncultured Syntrophales bacterium
CCCATTGTCAGCCATCTGCTGGAAGAGGGGCTGATCGAAGCGAGGTCTTACGACCAGCTTGATACCTTCGAAGCCGGTGTGAAGTGGGCAAGAACGGAAGGCTTTGTTCCCGCCCCGGAAACGAACCATGTGATTGCCGCCGTGGTGGAGGAGGCCATGCGGGCCAGGGAGGAAGGGAAAGAAAAGGTTATTCTCTTTAACTGGAGCGGTCACGGTCTGATCGACCTGTCCTCTTATGACGCGTTCCTGTCCGGTCAGCTTGCTCCGTATGAACTCCCCGAAGAGGAGATCGAACGCGCCCTGCGTGCGATAAACGGGTTTCCGAAACCGTAATGGGGAAAACGGCGAAGCCGTCCCGGGACGCAAAGTTTCCCTTGACGGCTTCGTTTTTTTTAGCAAAGGTTACACCATGAAAGATACGTATGACGCATTGCAATGCCGCTGTCCGCGTCTGGGGCACGAAGTGGCTTTTTTCTACTGCCGGCAAGAATCCGGTGTCATGCCCTGCCGGAGAGTTATGGCCTGCTGGGGCGGACTGATCCCCGTGGAAGCCTATCTGAGAGCTGAGATGTCTCCCGAGCAGTGGGATCTCTTTTGCCGTCAGGAACCGCAGGACAAGCTCTCGAGCCTTGTCGATCTCGTCAGAAAAGCCCGGGAGGTTCAGAGCTGAGGCATGGGAATGGATCTGTTCGAACAAGATCCCAATGGCGAGACGGAACCGGTCTACCGCCCCCTGGCGGACCGGATGCGGCCGGTGACTCTGGCGGAGTATGTCGGCCAGCCCCATCTGTTGGCGGACGGATGTCTTCTCCGGCAGGCGGTCGATGAGGACCGTCTCTTTTCCATGATTTTCTGGGGGCCTCCGGGTTCGGGCAAAACGACCCTTGCCCTGCTGATTGCCCGGGAAACCCGGGCCCATTTTATCCGTTTCTCCGCAGTTCTCTCCGGAGTGAAGGAAATCCGTGCCGTCGTCGAAGAGGCAAAAAATCAGCTGCACCTCCACGGCAGACGGACCATCCTGTTTGTCGATGAAATTCACCGGTTCAACAAATCCCAGCAGGATGCCTTTCTGCCCCATGTCGAAAGCGGCCTGATCACCCTGATCGGGGCCACGACGGAAAACCCGTCGTTCGAAATCATCGCCCCTTTACTTTCGCGCTGTCGCGTTATGGTTTTGAACGCTTTTTCCACCGAAGAACTCCGGTTGATTCTTCAACGTGCCCTGAAGGACAGGGAACGGGGTCTGGGAAAGCAATCCCTTGAGATAGAAGACGGGGTGCCGGATCTGATCCTGTCCCAGTGCGACGGCGATGCGCGGGCGGCCCTCAATAACCTCGAAGCGGTCGCCATGTCCGTCACCGCAGACACCCGGGGAGGACGTGTGCTGACGGCGGAGTCCGTGGCTAAGTACCTGGAACGAAAGGCATATCTTTACGATAAGACGGGGGAAGAACATTATAATCTGATTTCCGCTTTCCATAAAAGTCTCCGTGGGAGCGATCCCGATGCCTCCCTGTACTGGCTGGGCCGCATGCTGGCTGCGGGAGAAGATCCGCTTTTCATCGCCCGCCGCATGGTCAGAATGGCGGCGGAAGACGTCGGCAACGCCGATCCCAACGGCCTGGTCATCGCGGTGTCGGCGATGCAGGCCTTCCAGCTGATCGGACTTCCCGAAGGAGAGCTTCTTCTGGCCCAGGCGGCGGTGTATCTGGCCACGGCGCCCAAGAGCAACGCCCTCTACCGGGCATACGGGAAAGCCAGGGAGACCATTTCCCGGACCGGAAGTCTGCCCGTTCCCCTGCACATCCGGAACGCCCCGACAAAACTGATGCAGGATCTTGGGTATGGCCGGGATTATCGGTATGCCCACGATTATGATGGTGCCTATGTGTTCCAGCATTACCTGCCGGAGGGTATCCGGGGAACGCGCTTCTATGCACCGACAGGCCGGGGGTATGAAAAAATCATTCAGGAACGCTTGAAGAAATGGCGCCGGGAAGAGGTGAAGGATGAACCCGAGGCCGGGGCGGAGGGACATCGTCGGCAAGACGATGAAAAAGGGTAAGGACAGGGCATAACTTAAAACAGAGGCGGGGAATGGAGCAAAAAGGGGCCAGGCAATTCATATCCGGTCACAGGTGGATTCTCAGTGTTTTTTTAGCCGTTTTGGGCATCGTCGTCATTGTTCTTTACTACTTCTGCGGTTCCTCCTGTTTATATCTTGCGGGAACCGTCTTCGGCGTGGATTTGAAAATATGGGGTTTGCTTTATCTGCTCGTCCTGACGGTGATTCTGGTGCTGCGGCAGAAGGCCCTGGCCTGTGTTCTGCTTTCGGCAGGCGTCGGCGCTGAAATATTCCTGGTCGGATACCAGGTCGTCCATCAGACCTACTGTCCCTATTGCCTGGCCCTGGCACTGGTTGTTGCGCTTCTGTTCTGCATCAATCTGGAAAAACGGAGAATCAAGCTTGCCCTGTTGTCGATCTTGCTGGGCTTTATCCTGATGACGGCTTTTTTCCAGAGTGTTCCCCTGAAGATCGCGACCGAGGGCCTGACGTTGCCCTCATTCGGACGGGGAGATGTGAAGGTCCGGCTTTACACCGATTACTTCTGCGGGCCCTGCCGTGAGGTGGAACCTGCGGCGGAAGAGATTCTCTACGATCTGGTGAGGCAAAACCGTATCAACCTGACCTTTGTCGATGTTCCCATCCATCCCCACACGCCCGTTTATACGACCTTTTACCTGATCCTCTCGCAACGGGAACAAAGCCTGGACGGCGTTCTCCGGATCCGGAAAGCCCTTTTCCTGGCGGCTGCAAAGGGGATCGGGGAGAGAATTGCCCTTGAGAAATACTTGAACGAAACCGGATTAAAGGTGAAGAATGTTCCGGAGAAGGCAGGCGCCGCCGAGACCTTCGAATATTTGAAGGAAGATGCTGTGGAAGGGACGCCGACCCTGGTGGTGGTCCGGGGGGCGACAAAAACGAAGTATTTCGGCCGCCCGGAAGTTCTGAAAGGGTTGCGGACCCTGAAATAGGCATTTAAATTTAATCGGTTATCAATTGAAGAAAGCAGACCCGCAGAGGGGAACCCTCCTTTCGGTGATCGGGATGGATGATGTCCGAACCAGGTAAACTCTATGTCGTGGCGACGCCGATCGGCAATCTTGAAGATATCACGTTGCGGGCGATCCGGATTCTCAAGGAGGTCTCCCTTATCGCAGCGGAAGATACCCGGAGAACGCGCATCCTTCTTACACATTACGAAATCCGGACACCCCTGACCAGCCTTTACGAACAGAATGAATCCTCCAAAAGTCCGGTCCTCATTGAAAAAATCAGGGAGGGGCGGAGCATCGCCTATGTAACCGACGCAGGGACCCCGGCCATTTCGGATCCCGGCTATCTTCTGGTTCGCCATGCCATCGAAGCGGGAATCGGCGTCATCCCCATTCCCGGTGTTTCGGCCCTGATTACGGCCCTGTGCGTTTCGGGTTTGCCCATGGATCATTTTGTCTTTCAGGGGTTCCTGCCGGAGAAAAAGGGGAGGAGAAAAACGGTTCTTATGTCGCTTAAAGACGACAGCCGCACCCAGATCTTCTATGAATCGCCCAACCGTTTGCTTGCCACCCTGAAGGACATGCGGGATTTACTGGGAAATCGCGTCGTCGTCGTGGCGAGGGAACTGACGAAGGTGTATGAAGAGGTGGTCAGGGGTGAGTTGGACGAGGTGATACAGACCTTTCAGGGAAAGACCATCAGAGGGGAAATCACCCTCGTGATTGCCGGTGAGAAGACTCAGGCCGATGTGCCGGATACCGAGGCGAGAATCAGGGAAAAATATGATTTCCTTTCCGCGCAGGGGGGAGTGTCCAAACGGGATATCATCGACCGGATCGCGAAGGAGCTTGTTCTGCCCCGGAAGATTGTCTATGATGCGGTCCATCGGATGAGCGGAGAATAACCTCGCCTCTGAAAAAAGAGGGGTTAATATTTCCTTGAACTGTTGAAGTAGTTGTGATAACTGCAAGAAAAATCAAATGTATTTGACCTGAGCGGATGCGGAATCCACCGCAGATGCAGAGCGATAAAAAATACTGGATAAGGGTAAAAATGAGCGAGATCAGGATGACGCCGGGTCCCCAAGAGAAGATTTTCGACCTCTTGGACGCCATTGAGGAAGAGGACGTGATGGACCGCAAGGGTCCCCTTCTGGGGAAGACCGTTTACGAACTGGTTGATGTGGTCAAGGAAGAAATACCGCCCGTTCCATCCGCCGCCGTCACAGAGGATGAAATTATGAAAAGGGTGACGGCCGTGGCGGAAAGCATTTCCCGGGAACTTTTCCCGGCGATTGCCGAGCGTGTCATACGCGAGGAGATCACAAAGTTAAAGAACGAACATGGGGCGGGGGAAACCCATTAAGCATCCAATGCCGGAAAAAAAAAGTTTCTTTAAGATAATCGGCCCGTTTTTTGTGATGACGCTGATTGTGTCGGCTTCTCTTTTTCCGGTGTGTTCCGTCTGGCCTGCCGGACTTGCGGATACTCTTGTGGTGGATGTTGAAGGGACCGGTGTCATAGAACGGCAGAATCTTTCGCGGGCACGGGAAAAGGCCATTGAAAATGCGCTGTCCCAGGCACTGAAATCTGCCGTGGCCTCGATGCTGGCGCCCGGTTTGCGTCAGGAGAGGATCGAGGAAGCGTGGCGGGCCGTTTCGGCGAACCGGGGAAACTGCATTCAGCGGTACGCAATAACCGGGGAAACATCGGATGGTGTGACCTACCGGATAGGCGCCAACGTGACGCTTTTGACCGGCATTCTGTCGGAAAAGCTGCGCTCTCTGGGTTATGAGACCGTGCAGCCCGAAGTTGCCGACAGGGACGTTGTCCTGACCGTAAACGATGTCCGCAGCCATGAAGAGTACGCGCAGTTGCGGGCATTCCTGAAGGGAGGAGTCCCCTGCATCAGTCATGTCAGGCCGGTGCGTTTTTCCTGGCGGGAAGTCAGCTTTCAATTGACCCTGAAGGAGGCTTCCCGGTGCGTGACGGAAGTACAACTGCCTTTTGTTGTAAGGGA
>CAZIPU010000093.1:5177-8179 GCA_964541005.1 uncultured Syntrophales bacterium
TGAAGGAGGCTTCCCGGTGCGTGACGGAAGTACAACTGCCTTTTGTTGTAAGGGATTTGACGGATGATACCATAACCGGGGAGATCAAACGTCGAAAGTAAGCAGCAGCTTCCCCCCCCTTTGTTATGTCCAATCGTCTTGGGATCGGGGAAAGAAGTGTTTTTAGGTGTCACCCCATTTTATTGAGAGGTTCCTATGTCAAAGAAAATCATCTTGTTGTGTACCCTTTTGATCGTTTTGCTGGTTATGGGTTGCAGTTCAAAAAAAACCGCAACGTTGAAACCGCCTCCGGCGAAGGCGACGCCCCGCCTGATTGCGGTTTTGCCGGCGATCAATCACATTGCCGACCCGATGATCGGTGCCATCGTGCGTCAGCGGGCAATTGATGAACTTTACTTTAAGGGTTATCCGAAGATTCCCGCCAAGATGATTGATGAGAAGCTGGCTGGCGTCTACGACGATAAGACCGTCGCCAGTGAGGGCATCCCGCCGGCGACGGTCGGTGAGCTCACGGGGGCGGATGCAGTCCTTTACTGTACAATCCGGAAAATAAAAACCACTTATCGGTTCATGTATGCACCGACGCAGGTTGAGCTGTCCTTCGACATGAGGAGCGCGAAGACCGGCGCGACGATCTGGCAGGCTGCGCACAGCGTGTCGGAAAAAAATTTCGGTTTCACCCGCCGGGAACTGGAAATGAAATCATTCCAGGGCTATGAAGCCGCAATAGGGGAAATTTTTGAAAAGGTGATGAAGACGCTCCCTGACGGGCCGGTTACAGCGGGTTGAGTTCATTCCGTTGGCCGCAAGAGGAATTCAGAATCAAGAATAACCCCGAGAAAAACCCCGAGTATGAACATTCCCAACCTGCTGACGCTGCTTCGTATTCTCCTGGTACCGCTGATAGTCATTTTCCTGATGGACGGGGAGTATCTCAAGGCCCTGATTACCTTTTTTGTTTCCGGCATAACGGATGCCCTGGACGGCTTTCTGGCCCGCCTGTTACATCAGAAAACGACCCTTGGTGCTTATCTGGACCCGATTGCGGATAAGGCCCTTCTCGTCACCTGTTTTCTGACATTGTCCATTGAAAGGGTCATCCCCGGCTGGCTGACGGTAATCGTGATCAGCCGGGATGTGATTATCCTGTCGGGGACATTTCTTCTGTTCATGATGTCGATTCCCTTCGAAGTCAAGCCGCTTTTGGTCAGCAAGGCGACAACGGCCCTTCAGATTCTGACGATCCTTCTGGTCCTGGGATTGAAAAGTTTGCCGGGAGCTTATGATTATGCCTGGGTTTTCTTCTTGTACTGGATGACCGCCCTGTTCACCATCCTTTCGGGTTTGAAGTATATTTCGGTCGGATTGAGGCATTACACTCATGCGCCGCCGAAGGGGGAATCGCGCTAAAAACGCCGCCTGAATCAACAATTTGTTCTTGACATAATGGCTGTTTACTGTTAGAGAAATCCTCCTTTAGAAGGCCGTGATACTTGTAGGCACGTAGCTCAGGGGGAGAGCGCCATCCTGACGCGGTGGATGTCCAGGGTTCAAATCCCTGCGTGCCTACCATTTAATAATCACTGACCGGCGTGTGCTGGTTAGCGCATAAAAGGTGAGGGCATCAGCAATTGTAAAAGGTGATGCCCTTTCTTCGTGAAGCCCTCCTTTGAAGGGTGAAAAGGGTTTTAAGATAAATAAAGAACTATTTTAATTGTGAGTGTATAAAATGAGCATGATTAAGGTCACCTTGCCGGACCAGACCGTTGTCGAATATGCTGCGGGTGTGACCGTGGGCCAGATTCTCCTCGATTGGAAGGCCCCCCTGGTCTCATCGACCGTTGCCGCAAAAGTCAATCAGGTGCCGGTGGACATGAGCTATCCCCTCACGGAGGCGGCAGCGGTGGTTTTTGTCGATGTCTCCTCCAGAGAAGGTCTGAATATCCTCCGCCACAGTACCTCCCATGTGATGGCCCAGGCCGTCCAGGAAAGTTTCGCCGGGGCGAAAGTCAGCATCGGCCCTTCCATTGAGGATGGATTCTATTACGATTTCGAATATCAGGAAACCTTTACCCCCGACGATCTGGAGAACATCGAAAAGAGGATGCGTCAGATCATTGCTGCCGATCATCCCTTTACCCGTCAGGAATTGTCCCGGGACGAGGCCATCGCTCTTTTCACGGAAAAGGACGAACCTTATAAGGTCGAACTGATCCGGGATCTGCCGCCAGACGTGGAGCGGGTCAGTCTCTATCGGCAGGGCGATTATGTGGACCTTTGCCGGGGGCCGCACATTCCCTCGACGGGCATGATCAAGGCCTTCAAGCTGCTCAATGTGGCGGGCGCCTACTGGCGGGGAGACGAACGCAACAGGATGCTCCAGCGTATTTATGGAACGGGATTCCCGACGCAGGAGGATCTGTCCGATTATCTCCGCATCATGGAAGAGGCGAAGAAAAGGGATCACCGGCGCCTGGGGAAGGATCTGGATCTGTTCCAGGTGAGCGATGAAGCCGGTGCAGGGCTGATTATTTTCCATCCCAAGGGAATGCTTCTCCGCTACCTTATTGAAGAATGGGAAAGAAAAGAGCATCTGAAAAGAGGCTACGACATGGTCATGGGACCCCAGATCCTGAAGGTGGATCTCTGGAAGAAGTCGGGCCACTTCGATCATTACCAGGAAAACATGTATTTTACGGAAGTAGAGGGGCAGGCCTACGGAATCAAGCCGATGAACTGCCTTTCCCATATGCTCATCTACAAATCGAAAATCCGCAGTTACCGGGATTTACCGCTACGGTATTTCGAATTGGGAACGGTCCATCGCCACGAAAAGACCGGCGTTCTCCATGGTCTGCTTCGGGCGCGGCAGTTCACCCAGGATGATGCCCATATCCTGTGTACGCCCGAACAGCTGAATGAAGAAATCAAAGCCGTGACAGATTTTATTGATTATGCTATGGAAATCTTCGGTTTTGAGTACGAGGTGGAGCTCAGCACGC
>CAZIPU010000094.1:0-8052 GCA_964541005.1 uncultured Syntrophales bacterium
CTTTCCAGTCGTCCCGGATAAACGTAACGTCATCCCCGCAGGCCACTTCCTGCATGCGCCCGTCGGGAGGAGAAACCCGGGCAAGGGCGGGGATCGCCTCCTCCAGAAGCACATCCGCCGCAACGGCAACCCCCAGGGCCGCCAGCACCGGAACGGCCATATGAACGCCGTGCAACTTCGTTGCCACCTCATACGTCCTGCCTTCGAACGCCACCCGCAGCGTCAGCGGTTCAGGCCAGCAGGAACGGGCTTCCACCAGACGCAAGGCCGCTTCCTCATCTTCCCCGAACCAGATGACCCGGTGGCGGCAGCGCTCTCCGATCGCTCTCACCAGGGGATCGTCGATATTCAGGACGGCGATTCCTCCGGGAGAAAGACCGGCCACCACCTTTTCCTTTTCCGCCGCGATTTCTTCGATATCCCTGTAAGCGCCGTAATGCTCCCGGTTGATCACGGTGATCACGGCAATATCAGGTTCGAATACCCGGACGGACAGATCCAGCGTACCGGGACCGGAGGCGCCCAGCTCCGCGACGCAGTACCGGGTTCGCCGGTCGGCGCTCAGGAGCAACCTGACGACCGAATCCAGGGCATTGAAGTCCTCGGTCTGCCGGCAGAAACCGAATCGGCTGAGAATCTCGGCGGTCAGTTTTGCGGACGTGGTTTTGGCGGAACTTCCTGAAACGGCGACAAACGTCGTCGAATTCAGTCTCCGCCGGTGCAGGCGCGCCAGGTGATATTTAACCTTCAGTTTCAGACGCCGCCGGTGGGGTTTTATTTTCAGTTTCAAACGTTTGTAAAAGTTCATATCAAATTCTCAACATGACTTGGAGGTTTCTTTTCGAATATGTCGCCAAAAGGGCGCGCCGGATGCCGATCAAAACGGCGAATCCGGGCCGGGATTATGCGTCTTTCACTTTTGCCGGGACCGTTTCACCATCAGGCATTTCCTGAAGATGATCGCCGATGATGTGCGCCGCCTTCACCACCGCCTCTACAAGTATTTTATCTTCACGGGAAGAGATTTTCCCGAGGACGAACCGTCCTGCCTTGGACGCATCGCCGGCCCGTCTCACTCCCACGCGGACACGTTTGAACCGTCCGGTACCCAATGCCGCAATAACCGATCCGACCCCTTTGTGACCCGCATCGCCGCCGTCGGTTTTGAAACGCACATCGCCCAGATGGAGGTCTGCATCGCCATGAACGATGAAACAGTGTTCCGGATCACTCCCGATACGTTCAAGAAAACGTCTTACCATGGCGCCGTTTCGATTCATGTCCGCCTCCGGTTTAAGCAAATGCACCCGGGTTCTCCCGAGCGCGATGTCACTCACCGATCCTTCCGGCCCGACCTTCCAGGACGCGCCTGCGTCCCGGGCCAAGGCATCCAGGACACGGCATCCCACATTATGCAGGGTATTGCGAAACATTCTCCCCGGATTTCCCAGCCCTACCACCGCAAAAACCGGCACACCCGATTGCAACGGCATCGGTTCGGCAACGGACGCTTCCGCGCCGTGATGATAGAGTTTCGAACAGGCACCGCAAAAGATGACCTTGTCGCAACGGTCCCGCCAACACTGGATGGGTCTGATCCGGTCGAGAAACAAGCGGGCCAGATGATCTGCCTTGTGCGAACCCTTCAGCAATACGAGATCGCCTTTTTTCAACTCCCTCCGCAGGTAAGCCGCGGCCTGGCGAAGATCGGGAAAGCCCTGAACAGAGTTATCCCCTTCATTTTCCCTGGCGCGCACCGCGCGATGGGCATTGGGACCGACGAAGACGGCCAAATCCGCACATTCGAGGACTTTACGCGCGATTTTCTTGTAGGTTCCCCCACTGTCCCCCGTCGTATCCGAGACGGTCCCTATGACGGCGACTTTCCGGCCGGCGTTTGCATCCTTCAAAAACCGGAGCGGCGCATCCAGGGACCACGCCGGAGCCTTCAAGTCATCCCGGATGAAAACGACTTCGTCCTTTCCCGCCACCACCTGCATGCGGCCTTCCGGCGGTCGAACCGTTCCGATCGCCCTGACGGCCTCCTCCAGCGGCACATCCGCCGCCATGGCCACCCCGAGCGCCGAGCGCCGCCAGCACCGGTGTCGCCATGTAGACGCCGTGCAGTTGCGTGGGGACTTCATAAGTCCTGTCCCCGGCAGCAATCTGCGGAATCAGCGGTTCCGGCCAGGGGGAACGGACATCAAGCAGGCGGAGATCGGCATCTTCGCCTTCACCGAACCAGACGACCCGGCGGGAGCACCGTTCGCCGATTGCCCGCACCAGGGAATCGTCCCTGTTCAGGACGGCGGTGCCTCCGGGGGGAAGCTCCAGGACCACCTTCTCCTTCTCCGCCGCGATCGCCTCCATACTCTTGAAAGCGCTGTAGTGATCACGGCCGATCACCGTGATCACGGCGATGTGCGGTTTCAACAGGCGGATAGCCAGATCAAGTGTACCCGGCCCGGAAACGCCCAGTTCCGACACATGGAAGCGATGCGATTTGTCCGTTTTCAGAAGCATCTTCGCCACCGCATCGGGACCGCTGTAGGCATGTGTCTTTTGACAGGGGCCGCATAAGGAAAGCACCGCGGCGGCCAGATCGGTGGCGGTCGTTTTGCCGGCACTTCCCGTGACGCCGATAAACGTCGTCTGTTTCAACCTCGTCCGGTAAAAGTATGCACGAACATGCTTTCCCTTCATCTTCAGACGGTGGCGAAGATCTTTCCATCGTTTTCGCAGCCGCTTATACAATCCTCCCATAAATTCTCCCGTTATCCTGATCGCAAAACGCTTTCTCGAAAGATGAATCGGTGAAACGTCGGGAAAGACGCCACTCATGATCCGAATATCGCAACAGATGTTGCCCTGTCCCTCCTCGGGACGATGAAATATGGCACGGGCTTCTTCTTTTCAGGTATCGATGCAAATCGACCGATATTATGTGAAAGTATCATGCGTAAAACAAATGCGGGGCCACTCTGCGGATCCGGTCCGCAAGGTCAAGGGTTGCTTTTTCCGCAAAATCCAGAAACGGACCGGCTGAGGGTTGTTCCGCCAATGTTTTCAGTTTACTTGAAATCGGTCCGGCGTCCTGGCCTTCGAGGACCCAATCCGCCAAGCCCGCCGCAGACATGAAACTCTCGATTTTCAAATCCCCGGAAACGGCCAGCACCTTGCAGCCGGCACCGATCCCCATGATACAGCCGTGCAGACGGGACGACACGACAATCGAGGCACGCGCATATCGATCCAGTAAACGCGTCAACTCCCGTTCATCCCCGTTCGGAATCAAATTGTCGAGTTCACGATAATACAATCCCCACCGCAGGGCCATCTCCCTGGCGGCAGAGGTCATTTCCTCCTTCACGGCAACGGACACGAGGCGATCGTGGACGACATGCAACAGGCCGTCCTTCAGGGGAGACGATGCGCTCCGCATCAGCTCCGTTTTTCGGCAATGGGTGATCACGGCACTCAGGGACGGGCAGGGAAGCGCAGGATCCGGGTTCAGCTCGCGAAAATAGTCGCGGGAAAGGTCATCCCTCAACGATACTACACGGGCCCGCCGCGCCACCGCCGTCACATCGGCAATCGGCAGCGGGGCGCCACCCCGCTTGTGAACGCAGGCGCCAATACCCCATAAAACCACGGGAATCGAAGGATTGAGTCCGGCAATCCCTTTCCACAGGGGTGCAAAGGTATCTTTAATCAGACCGCCGCCGCCAATGATAATCAGGTCATCGGATGTGGCGAATCGGAGAACTGCCAGGGTCTGCCTGATATATTCCCTGTCGCAGAGAAGCTCAACACAATGACGCGGCTTCAGAAGGCTCCGGATGGCCCGCGCGGAAAGCCAGTCTCCTGAGTTGGCCCGGTTCGCAAAGACATGAAACACGCAACGGCTTCTGAAACCAAGTGTACGCTTGATGACAAAGCCCATCCCTTGGGGAAGGTTCAATCACATTTCTCCAGGACAATTGGATTGGCAATGTTTTCCCTTGCCGAATGGTGGTAAGTATAGATGCCCGTTTTCCGGAGAGTCAAGTCATTTTCCCAGGCGTCTCCGCTTCTCCTCCTCCGGAAATGGTCCGAATGGACTTTATCCGGCCAGGAAAAGGATAAAATGAAAGTCCTGGGAAAGGACTCTTAAAGGCGTTTTTTCAAACAAACCGGACTGCGCCGACGGCATGATCAATTTCCCTCACAGTCTTTTCCGCGCTTTTGCCCATATTGAAAAATGTTATTCTTGATTAACTTTATCAATACGGGATTGCGATGACGGAATACCTCTCTTGCAGACCGCTGTTCTTCCAAGGCAGCCTCAATCGACGAAGCGGTAAGGCGTTTGCCGAAAACCGATTCGCCAGCCTTGCCCAGCAACCTGTCCAGCATGATGTTACCCAATTCCACCGAATAATGTGAAGGATCGACATACCACCGCATAACCCCGTTCCTTTTGGAATCCGTCGGAACGGCCTCGGTCGAGTACACGCTGCAGCCGCTGAAATCCCAGAATTCGACAGGGACCTCTCCGCTCTTCGCATTGGCCTGATCGACGATCCTCGTCATATCCCGCTTCCACTGCTCGAATTCAGCGCCCAGGCCCACGCCGTGGAGCGTTTCCAGCAACCGCGCATGGATGGGGGAAATGACCACATAAAGCTTGATTTTTTCCCGAACCGCCAAATCGATCGTTTTACGAAACTCGTCCAGCATATTCAGGCAGGATGGGGCTCCGTAGGAAAAGGCCCTGTTCGCACAGGGCGTCCAGCCTCCGGAAGCGAATTCTCTCTCTATTTTCGTGAACTTCTTATTGAATCCACCATCCTGAATGACTTTCATCCGTTCACGGTCCGTCAACATCCTGCCGTCCTGCGAAAAATTGTTGTCCATGGGGCCCTGCTTCCTCAAAGTCTTAATGCCGGCAAAAAAAGCACTTCCGGTGCATAGCGTCAGCACATTCTGCCTTAACCGATGCCATGGATTCCGATGGCCGTTTTGATCTGCAAAGAAATAGGTCTCATCACCAAAACCTTTAAAGGAGTAGATATTAAACATGTAGAAATCGACGCCGATGACAGTTTTTTCCAGGTTCGACACCGCCACGGCATGCTCCAGCAGACGCCGGATCTCATACATATTGGCCCCGTTTACGGCCATATTCCATCCCCCCCTGCCATCCCACAGAGGGTGGGACATGTCGATTCCCAGCTGGGCACGGGAAGATCCCAAAACCAGTCCCGGTCTTGGATATTTCTCCACCTGAATCACCTTTGCCAGACGGGCGGAATGTTCATAGGAGACCTTACAGGCATTGAAACCTTCTTTGCGCACCACACGGTAAACATCAAACGGATCCACTATCCAGTTGAAACAGATCACCATGCCCCCGAGCAGGAGTAACGTCACGGCAAGTTGCAGAATATACTTTTTCAAAATCGTCTCACAAAAATTGACCGTCCCGGAAAAAGTTGCTTAGACCGTCATGCCTGATTTTATCCCGTATCCATAGCCGGATAGAAATCATGGGTCCCGAACCGGGCTGCGCTTCCCTGAATGGCAAAATAGATGTTTTCCCAATCTTTTACAGTCTCATTAAAATTGGAAATAGATAAACTCGGTCACCGTGCTCAGGCTTAAAAAAGAGCACAACGCCATAACAGCAACGATCAGCGCCCATTTCAATGAAGGTTTCCATGCCCAGCGCGACCTCTCTTCCTGTTTAAAGCCGGTTGGAAACGAATGATAGTCATGCATCAGCTGATGCGTATTCGGCATGAACAAGACAATCACAAAACAGGCCAGAATCCAGTAGAACGATCCCGAATCGACAAGATGATAACCAAGAGCGTCCACACTGAAACCATTCATTCCCATCATGTCCCGCAGCAGGTTTAATGCACCGTCGATGGTCCGTGCCCGGAAAACCACCCAGAGGCACACCACCGCAATGAATGTGCAAAACCAGGCCAAACCTTTATAAAACCGGCGATTCCGATTGAATCCCCAATGATCCGACAATTTTCTCCACACGTGATTGCCGGTCATGATCATGCCGTGACAGAAGCCCCATAAAACGAAAGTCCATCCCGCTCCGTGCCACAGTCCGCAAAGACTCATGGTTACCAGCAAATTCAGGGAATACCGGAGCTCTCCCCTACGGTTGCCCCCCAGAGGGATGTATAAATAATCCCTCAAGAAACGCGACAGCGTCATATGCCAGCGCCGCCAGAAATCCATGATGTTCAGGGATTTATAAGGGGAATAAAAATTCGGGGGCAGGACGATACCGAATAAGCGGCTCACCCCGATGGCCATATCCGTATAGCCGGAGAAATCAAAGTATAGTTGAAACGTATAGGCCAGGGCCCCGGTCCAGGCATCGACCATATTAATCAAATCGGCACTTTCCGCCGCATCGAAGACGGGTGTCGCATAAACGGCCATATTGTCCGCCAGAACGGTTTTCTTGAATAAGCCGATCAAAAAAACGGTCAGGCCGACAGAGACATTTTCTGCTTTGATACCGATGATTTCTGACCGGATCAGCTGGGGGAACATTTCCCTGTGACGGACGATGGGTCCCATGACGAGTTTGGGAAAGAATGTTACAAAAAGGCAATAGCGAATAAAATCCGTATCTTTGACCTCCCCCCGATACACATCCACCAGACAGGCTATGTGCAGGAAAATGAGAAACGAAATTCCCAGGGGCAGGATGACGGGTTCCCAGTATAAATTGGCGCCGGTCAGTTCATTGGCGGTATCGATAAAGAAATTGGCATACTTGAAATAACCCAGTACAAACAGGTTTGCACCGATCCCCATGACCAGCAGGAACCGGCGCCACCCCATGGCACGATGGACGGTTAACAAACGGATCCATGCATAATTGAAAATCAAAGATAACAGGATGAGGATGACGCAGGCCGGATTCCACCACCCATAAAAAAACAGCGAAGCCAGGGATAACCAGATCAAAACGGCGCCCGGCCGCCTGCCGAAGCCTAACAGCCAGCTGCCCGCAAAGACAACGGGCAGGAACGCGAAAATGAAAACATAGGAGTTGAAAATCAATGACCTTTTGCCTTCGAAAGTATTGAACTAAACAAAAACATCGAGAAATCGGGGGACTTTTGATTACTCCGGCAAGTCGCCATGAAAAGCGTCATAAGGAACTCGACCCGGCGTTTGTCCATATTCTCACCGTGGATCAGGAATGCCGCCGGGATCACGAAAATGTGTCTGTCCAATTGCCGGAATAACGATGCAAGTTGCATTTTCATTGACGGCGTATAATTGAATCCATATCAATGTGTCAACAGGAAGTTCGGAAGGCGGGAAAAAATGCCCCTGCCGAATGGATGATTGCCCGAACCCGACAATCATGACGAGGCCGCAACAAGGTGAATACTTCAGCAATTGAATACCTCAATTCCCGTCATTCCGCCGAAGGACGGAATCCGGAATGAATTTGAATGAATACCGGATCGAGAGGCTGTGTCGCAATGTCATTCTGAGCCGTCAGGCGAAGAATCCCATCTTTTAACATCCTGTTATGATTCAATTCTTCACGGAGTTTATCCTTTAGCGAAGCGAAGGATTCAGAATGACATCAAACGTCGATCGGGCATTACGACACAGTCTCCTGCTCCGGCATGACAGTCGTGCCGACTCTTTATGGGACCATCATTCATGACAAATAATTGATCGTTGACAAGCTTGACGGTTTTCCTTAAGATTCCCGCCAAACTTGGCTGTTTGGTGCAAATTTCGCCGGGATAAGCGTTCTTTTTTCAAGTTCCTGATTCATTCATAAAAGAGAGCCCATGCTGTTTCATTCTTTCTCCTATATTGCGATTTTTTTCCCTATCGTCCTGATCCTCTTTTTTCTGTGCCGACGAATCGGGCCGCCGGCGGTCAGCTGGATCTGCCTCCTGGCTGCATCGCTGTTCTTTTACGGCTGGGGTGATCTTGCATCCATACCCATCTTGATTGCTTCCATGGTCGTGAATTACGCCATTGGAACCCGTCTGCAAAAATACACCA
>CAZIPU010000095.1:0-7990 GCA_964541005.1 uncultured Syntrophales bacterium
TTTATGGGTTTTCTGTTTACACCTCTGGTGTATCTGCTCCTTTTTAACCCCCTTCATCTGTGGATCCGGATCAAGACCTTTTGGGAGGGTTACCGGGAGGGGAATGCCGCTTTCAGGTACATCAGCACGCTGAATCTGCCCCGGTTGACAGGCAGGATTCGCCTGATCGGTTTCGTGGCAGCCGGGTTTCTGGCCGCTTTTATCCTGTTTTCCTTTGGGAGGGAATGGGAAACGGGCATTCCCGGGCGTCTCGCCTTGAGTGCCGCGGGACTTCTTTTCATTCTTGGGTGCTATGGATTGATAAAAGCCGGGATCTCCCAGACGGTTCTGCTGTATTCTTCTGCCGCGCTCATTCTGTTCGGTTCCTGGGTCCTATGTTGATTATAGAGAGTTTTGAAATCAGGAATAAACTCGGCCTTCATGCCCGGGCGGCCGCAAAAATCGTCAACGTGGCCAATGCGTACGAGGCGGATATCTATTTTGAACGGGAGGGTGTGGAGGTGAACGGAAAAAGCCTTTTGGGCATTCTGAATCTGGCCTGTCCCAAAGGGAGTATCGTTTCCGTCAAAGCCGAGGGCCCGGATGCGGACTTGGCCATGGAAGGGCTGCGGAAACTCATCGAGGATAAATTCGGAGAGGATTAATGACGGTCGAAGAGGATCAAACAAAAAGAACGGTCGTCTTGAAAGGAATCGGTGTCTCCCCCGGGATTGTTATCGGGAAAGCCTTTATTTTCGATCAGTTCGATCCCCAAATCACTTTTTACAAACTTCAGGACGAGTCTCTCGTCTCCAAGGAAATCAATCGTTTAAGAAACGCCCTCCGGGAATCGGAAAAACAGCTTCAGGACATCAAGCATAAACTCCAGGATATGGGGGGCGAAGAGCCTTCCTACATCATCGATGTTCACATCATGATCCTGAAGGACAAGATGTTCGTGAACCATACGGTGGATCATATCCGGGAAATGCGGGTCAATGCCGAGTGGGCCCTGCGGATGACCGTCGATCAGTACAAGAAGCTCTTCGACAAGGTCGAGGATGATTACCTTCGGGAGAGATTCAGCGATATCCAGTATGTCGGTCAACTGGTCATCCGGAATCTTTCCGGAGGAAAGCACGAGGTCATCGCCGATATCAACAAGGGTGTTGTCGTTATCGCCACGGATTTGTCTCCGGCGGATACCGCCCAGATGGTGATCCACAAGGTCCTGGGTTTCGCCACCGACATGGGAGGAAGGACGTCCCATACGGCAATCGTCGCGCAATCCATTGAAATTCCGGCCGTGGTGGGTCTCGAATACATTACGAAGGTCGTCAGGACCAACGACGATGTCATTATCGATGGGGCCACGGGACTGGTGATCGTCCACCCGGATCCCGAAATCCTCAACCGCTACGAGGAAAAAAGGCGCCATTTTCTCGAACTTCACGAAGAAATCCTGCAGGACGCGGTTCTGCCCGCCACGACGAAAGATCAAAAAAGGATCGAAATCGGCGGCAATATCGAATTCGTCGAGGAAATACCGTCGGCCGTTTCTCATGGGGCGGAAGGAATCGGTCTTTACCGGACCGAGTTTATCTACATTAACCGGGAACAGCTGCCCACGGAGGAGGATCACTTTCAGATATACCGTCACCTGGTGGAGTCCCAGGGAATCGCCTGGTCCACGATCCGTACCTTTGACCTCGGCGGCGACAAATTCTTTTCCAAACCGAAGGTGGCCAAGGAGATGAACCCCCAGATGGGGCTGCGGGCCATCCGTTTCTGTCTCAAAGAGATCGAAATGTTCAGGACCCAGTTGCGCGCCATCATCCGTGCAAGTGCCTACGGCAAGGTGCGGGTCCTGTTCCCCATGATTTCCGGCATCGAGGAAATCCTCCAGGCCAAACGCATCTTCAACGAGGCGAAGGGAGATTTGCAGGCCCAGGGCATACCGGTGGGGAAGGATATTGAAATCGGCGTCATGATCGAGGTTCCCTCGGCCGTGGTGGTTGCCGATGTCCTGGCAAAGGAAGTCGATTTCTTCAGTATCGGTACGAATGACCTGATCCAGTATGTCCTGGCGATCGACCGGATCAACGAACGGGTAACTTATCTCTACGAACCTCTCCATCCTGCGGTTCTGCGGATGATCCGGCAGGCGGTGGAGGCCGGACACCGTGCGGGTATCCGTGTCGCCATGTGCGGCGAAATGGCCGGCGAGCCCATGTATGCCATGATCCTGCTGGGGCTGGAACTGGATGAACTGAGTATGAATCCGGTGCTGATTCCACGTGTCAAGAGGATTATCCGTGAGACCAGCGTCGAGGAATCCAAGACGCTTTTAAAGCGGGTTATGGAGTTCAGTTCTGCCGTCGAGACCCGGGAGTATGTGGAAAGGACCATGAAAGACCGGTTCCCGGGAGAGTTCAGTTCTTCCTGATGCGGGTTTGCGAGTCAGTGTTATTTCAAGCCGCGAAGAAAGCCGAAAACCGCATTCACTATTTACGGAACAGGGGCAGAATAGGCTGGTAACCGTCCGTATTGCCGACGTTATTTCCCTCTCTCCGGGCAACTGAAACGTCATTACAATTTTGAATGGCCCCTCATACAGTATGGGGTTCGGCTAAAGAGGGCTGATGCACCCTTCCGATCAATTCTCCCATCAACGTTCCGATAACCGGGAATTTCCGAAGGGTGCTCTGAGACCCAATGTCAATCCGTGCATCGATTTATTTATCCGGAACATTTCGAGCCGTATCCAGTTCAACGAAGAACAGATTGAAGCGATAAAGCGGCTGTCCCTGGACGGTCCGGTTATTTACGCGCTGAAGAACAAGAGCAGGTTGAACCGTCTTCTGATGCGTGAATTGGCGCGGCGTGGAAATCTTCCCGTTCCCCTCTGGACGATGGGAGAAGAAGGTTCCGTAGCGGAATGGCCCGCCTCCGTAACCGGAGCATCTCATGCCGGCACAGACGAAGCCGCTTCGGTTCTCGCACGCCGGGAAAGTGCCGTTCTCCAGCTCGGCAGCTCCGGATTGGTTCACGACCCGGCCGTGGAAGAAGCTCTCTCCGGATTGATTCATCTGCAGGGGCATCTGGCGGATCCCATTTACATCGTGCCTGTTCTGATTTCCTACGGCCGGAGAAGGGACCTGGAGGACGAAAGCTTATTCAACATTCTCTTCGGGCAGTTCGACGATGTCGGCGCCGTGCGCAGAACGATCTCCCTGCTCAGATATGCGAACAAACTGGCGGTGATTTCCGCGCAGGCGTTGAACCTGAAGGATTATCTGACAGAGCATGACCGGCTTTCCCCGGACGAACGCCTCCGGCAACTGAGGGAGGACTTGATCGGGCGGATCGACGAAGAGCGGGAGGCTACGGTGGGCCCCATCCTGAAGTCACGGTCTGAGTCCATCGAGATGATTCTGCAGGACCGGAGTTTCATCGATTACCTCAAGGCATCGGAGGAAAGGGAGAAGAAACCTCTTCCGGTTCTGCTCAAGGAGTCCAGACGTTACCTCAACGAAATCGCATCCGATTACAGTGAAACCTTTATCGAGCTCTGGGAAAAACTCCTGACCTGGCTGTGGAAAAACATCTATGACGGCGTCATCGTCGACCGGAAGGGTCTTTCCAAAATCAGGGATATCTCCAGGCAGATGCCCATAGTCGTTGTACCCTGCCACCGCAGTCACATCGATTATCTTCTCCTGTCATACGTGTTCTACAAGGAAAATATCCAGCTCCCCTTTGTCGCCGCGGGGATCAATCTTTCCTTCTGGCCTGTCGGCTACATCTTTCGGAAATCAGGTGCTTTTTTCATCCGCCGGTCCTTCAAGGGCCTTGAACTGTATGGGGAAGTCTTCTCCCGTTATGTCAAGGCCATGATGGCCGAGAAAATGCCCATCGAGTTTTTCATCGAAGGCGGAAGGAGCCGAACCGGGAAAATGGTCATGCCCAAGTTCGGACTTCTTTCCATGATTCTTCGCGCCTACCAGGATGGAGGCATGAAAAACCTCGGTATTATCCCGGTTTATATCGGATATGACCGGGTCATCGAAGAGAAATCCTATATCAGGGAACTGGAGGGCATGCCCAAGGAAGGGGAAAAGACGTCCGATGTGATCAAAAGCAGGAAGGTCATCAGGAAACGCTACGGCCACGTCTACGTCAACATCGGTGAACCCATCATTTTCCATGAATACATGGGAAAGCGGCATCTGTCACTGGATGCCATGGATGACCGGGAACGCCAGGCCCTGTACCGGAAAATCAGCTACGAGATCGCCCTGTCCATCAACCGGGTTTCCGTCGTGACCCCCAGCGCGCTCGTCGCCGCGGCCTTTTTGACCCAGGACCGCAAGGGCATTCGTCACGCTCAGTGGAAAACCGCCCTGGACACGTTTCGCAAATATCTGGAATGGCGACGGGCGCCTTTTGCCGCGACTTTTCAGGAATGGGATAAGGCCATCGCCGGTGCCCTCGATATCTTTCTCCATGAACAGATGATTACGGCGGATCGTGCCGGTGAAGCGCCGTCCCTCAAGGAAGAGGCGATCTACACCCTGCCGGGTGAAAAGAGGCTGCGCATCGATTACTACAAGAACATGATCATTCATTATTTTCTTCCCCCGAGTTTCCTCGGCCTGTCCATCCTCTCCCGCAAAGAGGATACCCTGCCTGAGGACGTCATCCTGGAAGACTACGTTTTTCTGAAGAAGCTCTTCCGACACGAATTCATTTTCGATGAAGAAAAGAACGATCAGGATGAAATCAGGGAAGAGCTTGTTCATCTTGCCGATCAGGGGCATCTCGATTTGGACGACAGGGATGCGCCACGGATCGTCACCGTGGGGGGAAAAGGCAAGGAGGTCCTGAAGATCTTTGCGGGTCTGCTGCAGAGTTACCTCGAATCCTACTGGCTGGTGGCGCGAAGCATTTCGTTGAGCGAAAAAGAGGAAAAGGAATGGCTGAAGGAAATCCGGCGTCTCGGTTTCAAATTGTACAAAGACGGCGAGATTCGAAGATCCGAATCCCTGTCGCACCAGAACTTCCAGGGGGCGATTCGTTTCCTTGCGGATGCGGGCCTCGTTTCCCTGACGGAAAAGGAGACCCGCAAATATTACCGGATGTCCGGTTCGCAGGCGTCCCTGGATGAGATCCGCCGGCGCATATTTTATTTCCTGTATTGATAAAACCGTTTCTTAACGCTTCGCCATGAGCTTCATGGATTCCTCGGGCAGCAGAAAGGCCCCCCTCCCGCGATAAACGGCGTATTCCCCCAGTTCCTCTTCGATCCGCAGCAGCCGGTTGTATTTCGCCAGGCGTTCGCTTCTGGAAAGAGATCCGGTCTTGATCTGGCCGCAGTTGGCAGCGACCGCCACATCGGCCATGAAGGTGTCTTCCGTTTCGCCGGACCGGTGGGAAATGATGGTGGTGTAGCCCGCTTCCTTTGCCGTCTGGATCGTCTCCAGCGTTTCCGTCAGGGTTCCGATCTGGTTCAGCTTGATCAGGATCGAGTTGGCCACACCGATGGAAATGCCCCTCTCCAGTCTCACCTTGTTCGTGACGAACAGGTCGTCCCCCACCAGTTGAATCCGCGATCCGAGGGCTTCCGTCATCCATTTCCATCCGTCCCAGTCGTCCTCGGCGAGGCCGTCTTCAATGGAGATGATCGGATAGTTGACGACGAGATTCTCGTAGAAGGCGACGAGTTCCTTGGCGGATTTCTTGGGTTTCTTTTCCGCTTCGAGAATGTATTTCCCGTCCTTGTAGAAAGAACTGGCAGCGGCATCCAGGGCGATGCAGACATCTTCACCCAGGGTATAGCCGGCTTTCTGAATGGCCGTGCAGATGAGGTCAAGGGCCTCGCCGTTGGATTTGAGATTCGGCGCGAAGCCGCCCTCGTCGCCGACGGCCGTGTTGTAACCCTTGCTTTTGAGGACTGCCTTCAGGTTATGGAAGGTTTCGGCGATCATCCGCAGACCTTCCCTGAAGCTTTTCGCCCCGACGGGCATGATCATGAATTCCTGGATATCGACGTTGTTGTCGGCATGCTGCCCGCCGTTTAAGATATTTGCCATGGGAACGGGAAGGTCCTTGGCGATGACGCCGCCCAGGTAACGGTAAAGGGGCATGTCGTGCACCAGGGCCCCGGCGCAGGCGCAGGCAAGGGATACGCCCAGGATCGCATTGGCGCCTAAGGAACTCTTGTTTTCCGTGCCGTCGAGGGCGATCATCGTGTAGTCGATGGCCCGCTGGTCCGCACAGCACATACCGGTGATTTTCGGTCCGATCACATGGGTGACGTTATGGACGGCTTTCTGAACGCCCCGGCCCAGGTAGCGCTTCGGGTCCCCGTCTCTCAATTCCAGCATCTCATGTTCGCCCGTGGATGCGCCTGACGGGACGGCGGCCCTACCGATGATACCTGACGACAGGGTCACCTCGGCCTCGACGGTTGGGTTTCCCCGGGAATCGATGATTTCTCTTGCGTGCACATGGGTAATTTCGGTCATGATTGCCTCCACGGTGATTTATTTGCCCTGTATCTATAACAGACAGGCGGAAAAATTCAAGAGAATATGCCCTTCAGGCATACCCGATCGCCATATTTCGGAAAGGGGCTTGCCTTAACCGCCGTTCTCGGATAGGATGGGCGCCTTGCGGACGGAACAGATGGAAAAACCGGTTAAGACAAAATTATATCTGCACCTGAAAAAGTGGCTGGAGAAGGCCGTCATCGATTACGGCATGATCGCGGAAGGGGACCGCGTCCTGGTCGGGGTTTCCGGCGGGGCGGACAGCATGGTTCTCCTGGATCTGCTGAATACGTCCATGATCTTTGTGCCTTCCTTTTCTCTGGTTGCGGTGAATATCGACATGGGATTCGACCCGGCTTACCGGTGCTATGAAGCCCTCCAGTCCTATTTCCGGGAGGGCGGGTACGATCACGTGGTGGAGAAAACGGATATCGGCCCCCTGTCGCACAGCGACTATAACAAGAAGAACCCCTGCTTCCTCTGCTCGCGGCTCAGGCGGAAACGGATTTTTGAAATCGCTGCGGAAAAAGGCTGCAACAAGGTTGCCCTGGCCCATCATCGGGACGACATCATCGAGACGCTTCTGATCAACCTGTTCTACGGCCGGGAGATCAGCACCATGATGCCCAACCAGTCGATCTTCGGGGGAAAGATGCATATTATCCGGCCATTGAGTTACCTCCGTGAAGGACTGGTGAAGAAATACGCCGCGGAAAGGGGATTGCCCGTATTCAAGAATCCCTGCCCGTCGAGCGACGATTCCAAGCGGCTTTACGTGAAGAACCTGCTGAACGGGATGGAGAAGGACAACCGGAAGGTCCGGGACAACATTCTCCGGGCGATGACCCACGTCAAAATGGATTATCTGCCCCGGAAGTACGTCAAAACGGCGAGATAGGCGAGGGTAGGCAAAAAGAAGCATGACCAGGAAAGACGTGCCCATCAAGATCGTTTGCCAGAACAAAATGGCGCGGATCAACTACGACATCTCGGAAACCTTCGAGGCCGGCATCGTCCTCGTGGGAACGGAAGTGAAGTCCCTGCGTGATGGGCGGGCCAATCTCAAGGACAGCTACGCCCAGGTCCAGGACGAGGAGGTGTACCTTCACGACTTCCACATCAGCCCATACACGCACGGCAACCGCTACAACCACGACCCGCTCCGGACGCGGAAGCTCCTGCTGCACAAGCGGGAGATCAAGCGCCTCTACGGCCGGACAAGGGAAAAGGGTTTTTCCCTGATCCCGACGAAAGTGTACTTCAAAAACGGGAAAATCAAGGTGGAGATCGGCCTGGGCCGGGGGAAGAAACTCCATGATAAACGGGAAGATCTCAAGCGGCGTGAAGATGAGCGCGAGATCGAACGGCATTTCCGCGGCCGGGGGTAAACGGCAGGACATTCAGGTCGTTCTGAGGCGCAGCCGAAGAATCTCGCTTTCTTCCGTATGTCACCCCGGACC
>CAZIPU010000096.1:0-7930 GCA_964541005.1 uncultured Syntrophales bacterium
TGATGGTTCCGTTACACTCGCCCGAATTCTTTCAGAAGCGGATGCCGCGTTAGCAACAGCCAAACAGACGGGACCGAATGCCTGGAGTATCCGCACGACGGGAGATGAAAAAGTTCCCCTTGGCCAATTTCAATGGAAGGAAATGCTCGAAAATGCGCTGAAGGAAAACCGGGTTGCCCTGGAAGCGCAGCCCGTCGTTGCGGTCCGTGATCATAACAAAATGATGCACCTGGAAATATTTTCACGAATTATGCGTGAGGATGGGGAATGGCTAAGCGCGTCTCTGTTCATGCCCTTTGCCGAACGCATGAAACTGGTTTCCACCCTGGACCGTCTTGTGCTGGAAAAAATCACACAGTTTAATCGTCTGGACCTTCCGTCCGAAAATGTGGCCGTCAATATTTCCGCCGCATCCCTTCAGGACATATCCTTCCGGCAGTGGCTGGAGAATTATTTGGTCAAACTCCCTCCGTCGTCACCCAGACTGATATTTGAGTTTGACGAATACGGTGCGGTCCAGAATCTGCAGATTCTCAGAGAATTTCGCACATTCCTGGAAAAACAGGGACATGGGATCGGCCTGGATCATTTTGGGCGCAGTTTTTCTCATTTGGGGTATATAAAATCCCTGAGACCGGATTATGTAAAAATAGACAGGGCTTATACGGGAGAACTGAAAGAAGAAGAAAATGACGCACGCTTTTATATTTCTTCTCTCTGCCGGGTTGCTCACAGCATCGACATCGCGGTCATTGCCGAGGGGGTGGAAACGGAGCAGCAGTTCAGAATTCTGAAGGAACTGAATCCCGACGCCATGCAGGGGTATTTCCTGGAAAAACCGCAGCCGCTGGAAAAGTACCTGAAGTAGGGACATGGCGCGAAAAGGTTTGTGCCATTTCCTGGTTTTGATCCTCTAAAATAGGACAGAAAACGTTCTTTGGAAGGAATCGTACCCGTTTTGAATGTGGGGGCTCAGATAATGTCCTCTACGGTCAGGATGCTCTGAGAAGCGTATTTCTCCCGGATCTTCTTGCGTTCCATGATTTTTTCCTGCGCCTTTTCGGGAAGTTCCGTAAAGATAATCACATTCTTCCGGATCAGCAGATCGACCATGTCTTCAAGAAGCCGAATAAAACCGAGGTCGGAAATGGTTAACAGGGTTTGCCATGACTCACTGGCGGCATGGTGTTCCAGGAATTCCAGGACATCCTGATCGATCGAGGTTTTCTGTTCCGTTGCGTTTGATTGGGGGCTGTTGTGTAAGGCTATGATTTTCCCTTCGTCATTTCGTTCTACATACAGCATGAGTCGTTCTCCTTATTTTTATATTTACAATTAGAAAAAGCTGCGACTATATTAAGCATGATTGATGCCATCCCCAAAATAAATCTGACGTCCTTATTGGTATCAATTTTGCTCAAAAATTAAATAAATAATTTTTGTTTGTGTGAATATTTCACCGTTCAAAAAAGAAGGATTGAAGCATTTATGTCGGAAGAAAAAATTCTTGAAGCCCCGAATCAGTGGATAATCGGCGAGGACATTGACAGGCATGATGACCCGCTTCTTGATTGCCTGCTTCAGTTGAGCAAGCTGCACGGCCGTCCCGCAACAAGGACCGGGCTGAGCTCAGGTCTGCCCCTTGTCAACAATCGTCTCACCGTTGATCTCTTCCCAAGAGCGGCAAGCCGTGCGGACCTTTCTTCACGTATTCTGAAGAAGCCGCTTGAAGAAATAAAAAATATCCATATGCCGGCGATTCTTCTCCTGAACGACCGCCGTGCCGTTATTCTGGTTGATAAACCGGCCGATACGTCAAAATATAAAATTCTCCTGCCGGAAACAGGTATGGGAGAAAAGATCCTCGCTCAAGACGAACTGGAAAAATTGTATACGGGTTACGCGATCTTTGTCCGCCCTAAATACCGTCTGGAAAAAAAATCGCTGAATGAGCTGAGTCCTGCGACAGCCCGTCATTGGTTCTGGGGAACCATGCTTGAATCCTGGCGGATTTACCGGGACGTGATGCTGGCTGCATTTCTGATCAATGTTCTGGGACTGGTCGGAACCTTTTATGTCCTGAATGTATATGACCGGGTTATTCCAAACAGTGCATACGAGACCCTGTGGGTTCTCTCCATTGGCGTCATCATCGTTTATATTTTTGCCGTTGTGATGCGCGCCCTGCGTAGTCATTTTATTGACGAGGCCGGCAAAAAAACGAACTTGAAATTGTCGTCCATGATCCTTCAAAAGGTGCTCGATCTGAAAATGGAAGCCCGGCCGCAGTCAATCGGATCTTTCACGAACAACCTTCAGGAATTCGAAAGTATCCGCGATTTCATCACCTCCTTTTCCGTTACCGCCCTGATCGATATTCCCTTCATGCTCCTGGGTCTTCTGGTGGTCTGGTACATCGGCGGCGTGCTGGTCGTGGCCTTTCTGTTTGCGATCGTTGTGCTGGGAGGGTTTGCCTACTTCATCCAGAAACCATTGCAGGTGGCCGTGGAAAAATCCGTCAAGGCCTCGGCACAGAAAAATGCCATCCTCGTGGAAGGGGTCGCCGGTCTGGAAACGATTAAGATGCTGGGGGCCGAAAGCCAGGTACAGCGCAGCTGGGAAGAAGCCGTCAGTTATATTGCAAACTGGAGCTCAAGATCCAGATTTCTCTCTTCGTCCGTGCAGGATGTCGCCTACTTTGTCCAGAGCGCCATCGTGGTGATCGTCGTGATCGGGGGTGTCTACATGATCACCTCGGGGGATCTGTCCCAGGGGGGTCTGATCGCCCTGGTGATTCTTTCCCGGCAGGTCCTTGCCCCAATGGCGCAGGTGGTCAACCTGGCCACACGCTACCATCGGGCCAAGGAAGCACTCAAAACGCTGAACGATATCATGGATCTTCCCGTTGAAAGGCCTCCGGAAAAGTCTTTTCTTCTCAGGTCCCGCTTTGAAGGCGCCATCGGCGTAAAAAACCTGACGTTTTCCTACCCGGGCCAGGTAAACAAGGTTCTGAACAACATTACACTGGATATTTCCGCAGGTGAAAAAGTTGGCATTATCGGTCCCGTAGGTTCCGGGAAAACCACGCTCGGCAAATTGATGCTGGGGCTTTATGAACCGACAAGCGGGATGGTCACCATGGACGGCACGGATATCCGCCAGATCGATCCCGCCGAATTACGCCACTTCATCGGTTACGTACCCCAGGATATCATCCTGTTCAAAGGGACCGTCCGGGACAATGTGACCATGGGCACCCATGACATTGACGATCAAACCGTTTTGCATGCCGCCGAAATTGCCGGTGTCCATAATTTCACCAGGAAGCACTCCAAGGGTTTCGATATGGAAGTCGGAGAATTTGGCCGCGGTCTTTCCGGCGGGCAGCGGCAGTGCATCGTTATGGCCAGGGCCCTCCTGCTGGATCCGCCCATTCTCGTTCTTGATGAGCCTACGAGCAACATGGATAACAGGACGGAAATCCGGATTAAGAATAACCTGTCCGGAATCATCAAGGGTAAAACGCTGATCATGATCACCCACCGGGCATCGCTTCTGGATATGGTCGATCGCCTGATCGTCATTGATAACGGCACGGTGGTTGCGGATGGGCCGAAGGCTTTTGTTCTGGAGGCCATGAAGAAAGGTCAGTTAAACATTTAAGCACTTTTGCAGGAGAAGACAAATTGTCCGAGTCTGAGAAAAAAACAAAGTTAAACGAACTGTTCCGAAGAATGCCGCAGGAAGAAACCGATTTCGTGACGGATATCAGGAACTCCATCCTTGCACAGACGCCACGGGGCGGCCGGTTGATTCTTTATGCCACGCTTCTTTTGTTCTTCATTTTCATTGTTTGGGCTGCCTTTTCCGAAGTGGAGGAAACGACGAGAGGGGAGGGGAAGGTCATTCCGTCGAGCCATATTCAAGTCGTGCAGAATCTGGAAGGCGGAATTATCTCGGAGATCTTGGTCAATGTCGGCGACGTCGTCAAAAAGGGGCAATTGCTGCTGAGGATCGACGACACCCGCTTTTCATCTTCTTTCCAGGAAAACCGCGCCAAATATCTTGCCGATCTGGCGAAAGCCGCCCGGCTCCAGGCGGAGGCTACCGGTACGCCTTTTAAGGTGCCCGACGAAGTCATGAAGGAAAAGCCGGAAATCGGCATCCTTGAACAGCAGCTTTATAACTCAAGGGTAAGTGAAATCAATTCCAGCATGGGGATTAAAAGGCAGCAGGCCAATCAACGCAGACTGGAATTAAGTGAACTGAAGGCGAAGCTCACGGAGTTGACCCGCACGTACGCCCTCCTGCAGCAGGAATTGAAAATGACCAAGCCGCTGGTCGCCAAGGGGGCGGTTTCGGATGTTGAAATCCTCCGTCTGGAACGGGAAGCCAGCCAGCGGGAAGGAGAAATCGAAGCCATCAGGCATGAAATCCCCCGGGCGCAATCGAAGTATGAAGAAAGCATGATGGCGATCCAGGAGGCAAATTTGAACTTCTCCAACAAATCCAAAACGGATTTAACCGAGGTTCAGGCACAGATCGGCGAAGCATCGAGTACGTCCGTGGCCCTCAAGGACCGGCTCGACCGGACGGCGGTCAGGTCTCCCGTGAATGGGACGGTCAACCGCCTCCTGGTCAATACGGTTGGGGGCGTCGTACAACCCGGAATGGATATGATCGAGATCGTGCCCCAGGAAGGGAGCCTGCTGATAGAGGCCAAGATCAAACCGGCGGATATTGCATTTCTGAGACCGGGCCAGACGGCCAACGTGAAGTTTACAGCCTATGACTATACCATTTACGGCAGTCTCAAGGCGGTTCTGGAGCACATCAGTGCCGACAGTATCACCGACGACAAGGGAAACAGCTTTTACCTGGTCCGCCTCCGGACCAAGAAAAGCTCACTCGGGTCAACGGGGCAACCTTTGCCCATCATCCCCGGCATGGTCACCACCGTTGATATCCTGACGGGTAAAAAAACGATTCTTTCCTATATATTGAAGCCTGTTTTGAAGGCGAAGTCTTCCGCATTGAGAGAAAGGTAAATTCATGATCATCCTCCTCGGCAGTCCCAACAGAGCCGTTATAAAAAGGTGGCAAAGCCTTTTATCCGGAAATAGCCAGTTCGAAAAAGCGTTGACCCTGCGGGAACTGATGGAAAGGTCTGAAAGCAGGAAGCTCGACCTGGCCCTTGTCCATAGGCTGCTCATCGATACCGGGTCTTTTGCGGAACTGCGTAAAAGATCCCCCCAGACAAAATTCTTTCTTCTGTCGGATCGACCCAGCGAAGAAGAAGGCCTGGCTTTTTTAAAGCTGGGAATCGTCGGTTACGGCAATACTTACATTTCACCGGCACGCCTGGCGGAAGCGATCCGTGTTGTCTCCAACGGTGGCGTCTGGCTGGGTCAAAAGGTGATCCAGCATCTGATCCAGGAAACCTATGCCCGTTTGCAGGATGCAGCGCCTAAAGCAGAAACGGGGGACAAATTGTCTGCCCTGACGAAAGCGGAGCGCAAGATTGCCGAACTGGTGGCCAAAGGCCAGTCCAACCTGGAAATTGCCGCCGATCTCAACATTACCGAACGGACCGTCAAAGCCCATTTGACGTCCATCTACGAAAAAACCAGGGCCGGCAACCGGCTGAACCTGGCCCTGCTGATCAACCGGTTGGGGTGATCCTCGCCCATTTTCTCACTCCCGCACAGCGAAGATGGTTGGCTCGAAATGCCAAAAACAGGTTAATGACCTGACCTGAACAATTGAATGCAATCATTTAAAAATAAAACTGCCGCAGGAGGATCGAACTCATGCGGCAGTTTTTCTGTGACGAATCATTCATTCGTGTTGATCGCTAATCACCATCAACGTCAACCTTGCCCAACAGTGAATCCAGTTCAGCGCCGGGTGTCAGTTCGCTGTAACTGATATTGTCAAAGGTAATACTTGCCTTCTCGGCACCGTCGGTCATAATCGACAACTTGGCCTTTCCGCCATCGTCGCTGACCGCCAGATGGTCCGTTCCGGTGTTGTACAAGCCGGCGATGTCGATTTTATCTCCATCCACCAGTTTATCGTAATCGGTAATATGGTCATGGCCCAAACTTGCCTTGAAGATATCGGCACCGGAACCGCCCGTCAATTCGTCATCACCGGATTCTCCATCCAGGAAGTCATTTCCCTCGTCGCCGTACAGGTGATCGTGACCGGCACCACCATGAAGCTGGTCATTGCCCGATCCGCCATAGAGCATGTCATCACCTTTGTTCCCGTCCAAGATATCATCACCGCCAAGACCGTAGAGGATATCATTTCCTCCGGTTGCAAGAAGAACATTGTTTCCTGCATCACCGGAATGTGTTTCACCGGCGTCAGTCCCTGTCCATGTATAACCGTCGGCGTAGAGCGATACATCTATCGTTCCGTTTGCCTGGTCACCATCACCGTCCCATCCGGTAATCTGGTAGGACAGGTCAATCGGTGACCCGAAACTATTCTCTCCGTAAGAGAAAAACCCGAGCTTGAATTCGTCCGTTCCGGCGGCAGCGTCCACTTGAATAGCCGTAAAGGCCGTATCAGAAGTGACCTCGTAAGTATAGCCTTGAAGCAGGCCATTGATCGTAACCGAATGGGAATCGCTGATGTCGTCTATGGTTATACCCAGGGCTGCCAATTGAGCTGGAGTAAGTAACTGGTCTGCAGCATTGTAAATCTTTATGTCGTCGGCGGACAGGACGACTTTTGATTCATCCAAGTTATCACTATAAAACAAATTATCTGCATCGGCGATAATGGCCGTAACGGTGATGTTTGCCGTTCCGACGACTTTGCTTATCTCCTGCCTCCAGGCTTTCGTGTCATTGTGAGTGCCATTATAAGAGAATTGCCAGTCTGAACCTATTTTTTCCGCATTCAGCCCATTGACAAAATCGAACCGGATTCCTTCGCCAAGGGTAAAGCTGTTTCCGCTGGAAATGCCGATTTCAGATGCATTGGTGTTGACGGTGTTTCCGGTGCTTGTCGACATCATGACATCTTCCGTTGTGCCACCGATGTCGATCAGGGCTTTCCAGACGACATTTCCGCCTCCTACACCGGTCAGATCCGTTGCCGTGGTTTCCGTCCCGTTTGAGATGATTCCGTTGGAATGGATGGTATACGTATTCGTAAGAGGGTTAATATCGATCGTGAAACCGACTTCACCGGTCGGTCCCGTTCTCGCTTCGAGGAAGGTCTTGTCCGTGCCTCCGCTGCCATAATAGAGATAGAGCTGATGACCGTTGAAGGTGAGGTTGTTACCATCCAAATCAGTTGCCGGAGTTCCATTTATGAAATTGAATTCGACGGTTTTGATCCCATCCGCACCGGCGATGAAATTGAGGTTTTCCATGATATCCGGATTGGTTGCCAGATCTTCGACATGAGCCGTGTTTGGATAAAGAACCAATGGCGAGTCGTCGTCAATGGTCAAGGCAAGAGTTCCATTTGCGGTATCTCCGTCACCGTCCGTTACCTGGTAACCAAGATTGAGGATGATGTCGTCTTCGGTGCCTGCTGTCGGATGCATTAAGGGCTTAAGCAGATTGACCGTGTAGTCTCCCGTAGACGGCGTTACGATTATGGTCATGAGAGTGCCCCGCACGGAGGAAATGGTCAGGGTATTCGTTCCGGCATCCCAAACAGACGTCACCGATTCGGTGCCGAGTGTTGTCGGACCGCTCAGGGAAATCGAAGCCAATCCGTCTGCCCCGGCATTATAACCCAGGTTGCCGCCCGTGCTCGTAAGCGCGCCGGGGGCATCACCCAGGCCTCCGCTAATACCGGCTGTCAGACCTTCGTCATCCAACACGTCATGATCCACCACGGCTGAAGCCATCGGCCCGTCGTCGGCAAACCGGATGTTTCCGCCCAGATCGATCGTCTCGCTGTC
>CAZIPU010000097.1:0-7883 GCA_964541005.1 uncultured Syntrophales bacterium
CCGTCGGCGCCGACGGCATCATCATCGAAGTTCATCCGGATCCGGCAAAGGCGGTTTCGGACGGGGTTCAATCCCTGAAGCCGGAGAAGTTCTATGCCCTGATGGAAGACCTGCGGCATATGGAAAAAATCTTGAGAATGCAGTGAAGGATTGAATCATGAAGAAATTGACGTTAACGATCGGAAGAAAAGATACCGTTGCCTGCGATATTACTATCGGATACGACATCATGGACCGTGTCGGCCTGCTTCTGGCGAAAGAATACGGGAAAGTCGGGTGCGTCATGGTGACGGACAGCCATATCGCCCCTCTTTACGGGGAGAATATTATCGAAAAGTTCCGAAACATGGGCCTGGCGGTCACGATGATTACTGTTCCTGCCGGTGAGGCGACGAAAAATATGGAGACGGCCCTGTCCGTCATGAAGAAACTGTTGGAACTCGGGGCGGACCGAACCAGCGTGATCATTGCCCTGGGGGGAGGGGTCATCGGAGATTTGACCGGATTCATCGCGTCTGTTTTCATGCGGGGCATATCCTACATCCAGATTCCCACAACGCTCATGGCCCAGGTGGACAGCAGCATTGGCGGCAAGACGGCGGTCGATCTCCCGGAGGGAAAGAATCTGGTCGGAACCTTCTATCAGCCCCAGGCGATCTACATCGATCTCAAATTCCTGGAAACGCTGCCGGAAAAAGAAATGAAAAACGGTCTTGCCGAGATCATCAAAAGCGGCATCATCGAGGACATCGGCCTCTTTAACCTGCTGGAAGCGGAGACGAAGGCGATCATCGGACGGGACCGGAAGATTCTGGCAGCAATCATAGAGAAGGCATGCCGGGTCAAAAAAGGCATCGTCGAGATGGACGAGCGGGAGAAGGGACTGCGCCGGATTCTTAATTTCGGCCATACCCTGGGGCATGCCCTGGAAGCGGAGTCCCGTTACGAGCTCAGCCACGGCGAGGCCGTTTCCATCGGCATGGTGGCGGCAGCTCGACTTTCAGAAAAGCTTTATGATCTGCCTGGCCGGGACCGGGAAAGGATCGAGGCCCTGATTGCCGCCATCGGTCATCCGACACGCATCCCGCCTTCACTTGCCACGGACGGCATCCTGGAACGGTTGAAAATGGACAAGAAAAGGGTGGGGAATACCATTCATTTCGTGTTAATTAAAAAAATCGGCTTTCCCTTTGTCAATGGCGGGATTGAAGAAACGATCCTCCGAAATGTCATCGAGGAACTGCGATCATGACGGAAGAAACGCTGGGCCCTGTCCGAAAACGGATGTCCGAAACGGACGAGAAAATCATCCGATTACTTGAACAGCGGGCCGATCTGGCCCGGGAAGTCGGGAAGATCAAACAAAACAACGGCGTCGACGTGTACGATCCGGCCCGGGAGTCGCTTTTGCTCGGGGAATTGGAGAAATGGGCGAAAGACGATGTCCTGCCGGTTGTGTACCTGAAAGCTATTTTCCGGGAAATCATTTCGGCTTGCCGGGAGTTGCAAAAGCCCGTTACCGTCGCCTGCCTGGGGCCGGCGGCGACGTTCAGCCATCTTGCCGCTCAATCCCATTTTGGTGCCAGTACAGCCTTCGTCTTCCACCCGACCATTTCACAGGTGTTCGATGAAATGGAACGCGGCCGTGTTTCCCTGGGGGTTGTTCCCATCGAGAATACCTTTGAAGGGTCCGTCAATTTTACCCTGGACCGGCTGATCCATACGCCCCTGAAGGTCATCGGGGAAATATACCAGCGGATCAGTCACTGCCTGTTGTCCACGGAAACCGGCCTGGAAAGGATCAGGAAAATATATTCGCATCCCCAGGCCTTCGCCCAGTGCCAGGACTGGCTGAGGCGGAAACTCCCCGACGCCGAGTATGTCGATGTATCCAGCACGGCGGCCGCGGCGGGACTCGCCTTGAAGGAGAAGGGGACGGGAGCCATCGGGAGCGTCCTGGCGGCGTCCGCATACGGCCTGGGAATTTTAGCCGAAGAGATACAGGACCATGCGTCCAACACGACGCGGTTTATCGTTTTGGGCAGCAAAACCCCGGCTCCGACGGGAAAGGACAAAACATCGATCATCTTCGGAACGGCCCATTCTCCGGGAGCGCTTTACCGGGCGCTGGGCGCCTTTGCCGCGAGGGAGATCAATCTCATGAAAATCGAGTCCTATCCTTTGAAGGACAGAATGTGGGAATACCTGTTTTTTGCCGATTTCGGCGGTCATGAGACTGACGGGATCATCAAGGACTGTCTTGCCGAGTTAAAAGGGATGACGACCTTTGTCAAGGTGCTCGGTTCTTATCCCAGAGCGGGGGAGAGCCTGTGATCTGTATTTCGATCTGCTCGGATACAAAGAAGCGCGCTTTCAGGGACATTCGGAAAGCCATGTCATTGTGCGATCTGCTGGAACTGCGCATGGATCGGATCCGGGACGGAAACCTTCCGGAATTAATAAGGTATATTGAGGAACAGGTTCCGGACAAACCGGTTCTGGTGACATACAGGAAAACGGGGGAGGACGCACTGAAAAGAAGGCGCGCGGCCGAAAAAAACGGGGCGGGAGAGTTAGCGGAGACGGAACGATGGGAGATGCTGCAGGAGGCGGTCCGCCTGGGTGTGTCGTATGTGGATGTCGAGATGGATGACGAACAAGACCGGATCGGCGAATTGAAAACCATGATTGTTCAATACGGCTGCCGGACCAGGCTGGTCTGTTCCCATCACGATTTCACCGGAACGCCGTCCCTGCGGACACTGAAAAGTTTTTACCGGTCCTGTGTCGAGAAAGGGGCGGATGTCGTGAAAATCGTGCCCTTGGCCCGCTGCGTCGAGGATAATCTGACGGTCCTCCGCTTTCTTGCCTGGGCGAGTAAACAGGGCCGGGACGTCGTCGCCTTCTGCATGGGCGAAAAGGGGCAAATCAGCAGGATTGCCTCGCCCCTGTTCGGCGCCCTGTTCACCTTTGCCGCCCTCGACGATCGGTCCGCCGCTGCGCCGGGACAGCTTCCGGCTCGCGACATGGAGAAAATTTTCCAGATACTCCGGGTAAAAGGGGCGTAAATCCATGATCACAGCAATGGAGAAAAACGGGGACAGCATGATTCTTGCCCTTTTCGGGAACCCGGTGAGGCAAAGCCTGTCCCCCCGCATGCATAACCGGGCGCTTCGGCGCATGGGGATTGAGGGACAGTATGTTCCCTTCCTGGTGGATGATCTGTCCGGGGCCATAGGTGCTGTCCGGGCCCTCCATATACGGGGCGTGAGCGTGACGATTCCCTTCAAGGAAGAGGTCATGGGGCTGCTGGATGATATCGACGGACATGCAGAAAAGATCGGGTCGGTCAATACCATTTTAAATAATGGACAAAGATTGAAAGGCTTCAATACGGATTGGAAGGGGATCGAAACTGCCCTGCTCGGAAAAATGCAAATCAGGAAAAAGAGCTTCGTGCTGATCGGTTCCGGCGGGACGACGCGGGCGGCACTTTATGCGATTTGCCGAAACGGTGGAAAAGCCGTGATCGTCAGCCGCAACGAGGAAAAAGGCCGGACTTTGGCGAAGGAATTCGACTGTGAATGGCAATCGCCGGGCCAAAGCGGTCGACTTACGGGGGATTGCCTGATTAATACGACCCCTGTGGGGATGGTTCCGCACGTAAAACAGATGCCCGTTCCGGAAGAGACGGCGAGGGATTTTCCCTTCGTGATGGATGCGGTTTATAATCCGCCGGAAACCCGCCTGCTGCGCGCTGCCCGGTCGGCCGGGGCGGTGACGATCTCCGGCGTGGAGATGTTTGTCGCCCAGGGAGCGGAACAGCTCCGCATCTGGACGGGGATGGAGCCGCCGGTCCGGTCCATGAAGGCTGTCGTCCTGGCGGCATTCAGAACCCGGAAACGACAAAAATGATTCCGCGCATCTCGGGAACACAAGATATGACCATAAATATTCAGCCCATTAACATACTTCAGGCGGACGTTTCCGTCCCGGGTTCGAAGAGCTATACCCAGCGTGCCCTGATTGCGGCATTTCTGGGAGAGGGCCGGTCCCGCTTGAGAAACGTGCTGTTTGCCGACGATACGCGCCAGCTTGCCGATGCATTGAAGGCCCTTGGTGGAACGATCGAACAGGAGGATGAGGATTTGATTGTGCGCGGGACAGGGGGCATGATCCGCATGCCGGAAGCCCCGCTTCATCTGGGCAACAACGGGACGGCCATGAGATTCCTCGCTTCCCTGGTCTGCCTGGGAAAAGGGCCTGCCGTTCTCACGGGAGACCCGCGTCTTTGCGAAAGGCCGGTCAAACCGCTGATGGGTTATCTTGAAAACCTGGGTGCCCGGTACCGGTATCTGAAAAACGAAGGATTTCCACCCGTGGAAATATTCGCCTCCGGTTTAAAAGGAGGCTCCCTGGTTATTCGGAATACGGATAGCAGCCAGTATATTTCGTCGATCCTGCTCGCAGCGCCCTACGCGTCCGGGCCGGTCAGGATCCGTCTGACCGGTGAGATCGTATCGAGGCCTTACATCGATATGACGCTCAAGGTCATGGCCGATTTCGGGGTTGACGTTCAGACGGATGAGTCCGGCGCCTACGACGTGCCCTGTGGAACAGGTTACGTCGGCCGGGACTACGCCATCGAAGGCGATGCGTCGAGCGCCTCCTATTTCTTCCTGGCCGCCATGCTCTGCCGGGGAACCGTGCGTGTCCGCAACATGAATCCCAGCAGTATTCAAGGGGATCTCCGGTTGCTCGATCATTTCGTGAAACTGGGCGGCGCGCTCACCTGCGGGGATAACTGGATCGAACTCCGCGGGCGGGAACTGCCGGCCGGTGATATGGTGATCGATATGGGGGACATGCCGGACATGGTGCCGACCCTGGCCGTTCTGGCCGCCTTTCGCCGGGGGACGACGGAAATCAGGCGGGTTGCGCATCTGCGGATCAAGGAAAGTAACCGACTGGCGGCGCTGGTCAGCGAACTGAACCGGATCGGCGCCAAAGCCAGGGAGGAAGAAGACGGCCTCGTTATCGAAGGCGGCAACCTCCACGGCGCGGCAATAGAAACCTACAACGATCACCGCATTGCCATGAGTTTCGCCGTGGCGGGCCTGGTCGTGCCGGGCATGACGATTAAAAATCCCCGTTGCGTGGATAAATCTTTCCCCACCTTCTGGGATGAATTCAAAAAACTGGGATAATCCTTGGAAATGAATTTTCACAGCGGCAACATTCTGCTGATCGGATATCGGGGAACGGGAAAGTCGTCCGTCGGAAAACGACTGGCCGGAGTGCTCGGCATGGGCTTTCTCGATATGGACCGTCTGCTGGTCGAAGAAGAAGGGTTCACGATTGCGAAGATCGTTCAGGAAAAGGGGTGGCCCTACTTCCGGCAGCAGGAGAAACATTTGCTGCAGCGGTTATCGGGTCAGCGCGGACAGGTGATCGCCACGGGCGGCGGCGTCGTTCTGGATCCGGAAAACCGGTCGCTTTTAAAGAAGATGGGCTTTGTCATCTGGCTTACGGCGGATATCGATGTGATGGTTGCAAGATTGAAAAAGGATGCCGCAAGTGCGGAGCAACGCCCCGCCTTTTCGGAACGGGATCTCCGTGAAGAAACGGGCCTGATCCTGAAGGAAAGGATTCCTCTGTATGAGGAAGTCAGCGATTTTTCCCTGGATACGTCGGAGTTGAGCATCGGGGAAACGGTTGACGAAATTGTCGGGATCATCCATAAAGAAATAAAAGAACGGCGGAAAAATGAACGCAAAAGGTAAATTGCTATCTTTTCAAGATAAAAACGGACTGATCAATGTCGAATAAAGGAGATCTATGTCGGGGAATACCATTGGAAGCCTTTTCCGGGTGACGACATGGGGCGAGTCCCACGGAGCCGGCATCGGCGTTGTTGTGGACGGCTGTCCCGCCGGTCTTAACATGACACGGGAAGAGATACAGAAAGCGCTGGACAGGAGAAAACCCGGCCATCTTCCGTCCGAAACGTCGAGACGGGAGGAGGATCAGGTCGAGATTCTTTCGGGCGTTTTTGAAAACAAAACAACAGGAACGCCCATCCATCTCCTGATTCGCAACCGGGATCAGGAAAGCCGGGCGTACGACAGATTGAAGGAGATCTACCGTCCGGGTCATGGCGATTACACGTACTCCAGGAAATACGGGATCCGGGATCACCGGGGAGGGGGCAGGGCGTCGGGGCGGGAAACGGCCGCCCGGGTTGCTGCCGGAGCCATAGCGGGAAAGATCATCGGCCGCTTCGGGATGGACGTCATGGCCTACACGATCATGCTGGGAGGCATCTTCTGCGACCGGGGGAAAAACATTAAAGTATCGCATGAGATCGTTGACGCAAACCCCTTGAAATGCGCGGATGCAGAAGCATCCCTGTTAATGGAAAAGAAACTGGCCGCCGTCAGGGAAGACGGCGACACGGTCGGCGGTATCGTGGAAATTGCCGTACGGGGCTGTCCCGCCGGAATGGGCGAGCCCGTTTTCGATAAGCTGGATGCCGATCTGGCGAAGGCCCTGATGAGCATCGGCACGGTTAAGGGCGTGGAAATCGGGGCGGGATTTGAAGCGGCGGGCAGGATGGGGTCGGAGAACAACGACATCATGCTTCCGGAAGGGTATCTGACCAACCACGCCGGCGGTATCCTCGCTGGGATCTCCAACGGCAACGACCTTGTGATGCGCGTGGCCTGCAAACCCATTCCGTCCGTTTCCAAACGCCAGCAATGCCTGGATGAAACCGGCCAGGCGGTGGAATACGCCATTTCCGGCCGGCACGACGTGTGTGTCATTCCGCGGATCATTCCCGTCTGCGAAGCCATGGTGAGCATTGTTTTGGCGGATCATCTCCTGAGGAACCGGGCGGCCAGAATATGAAAGACGCGGTCATCGGCATCATCGGGGGGACCGGCGGCATGGGGCAATGGTTTGCGCAGCTGCTGCGAAAAGAAGGGTACGAGGTCCATCTTTCCGGACGCCGTCAGGGGATGGGAAAAGAGGAGATGGCCCGGGTCTGCAACGTCGTGGTGGTCAGTGTTCCCATTGGCGTGACCCGGGAGGTGATCGAAGCGGTCGGTCCGCTGATGCCGGAGGACTCTCTCCTCATGGATCTGACCTCCCTGAAGGAGGATCCCGTCCGGGCCATGCTCGACGCATCGGCCTGCGAGGTGGTGGGGTGTCATCCCCTTTTCGGCCCGGCCATCGCGACCCTGTCGGGTCAGCACGTGGTTTTGTGTCCGGCCAGATCGGCCACATGGTTTCCGTGGCTGAAACAAATATTTGAGAAAAATAAAGCCGTTGTGACGGTCACCACGCCAAAAAAACACGACCGGATGATGTCTTTGGTGCAGGTCCTGAATCACCTGCACACCATTCACCTGGGCATGGTCCTCGGGCAGGAGGGGATGTCCTATGAGGACCTCAGCCGGTGGTCAACGCCGGTATTCGAGACAAAACTCCAGTTTGTCAGGAAAATATTTCAGGAACAGCCATCCATGTATGCGGAAATCCTGGTCAATAATCCCCATCTGGAAGGCATCTGCAATCTTTACCGGGACACTTTCAGCCGGCTTGAGAATGTGGTAAAAGATAGAAAAGCCGAAAGTGTCGTCGCGTTGATCCGTGAGCAGAGCGACATTTTATGGCCGAAACCTGACGGATAGGTGACCGGCTCCGACATGGACGGGTATGAATCGGGATGGATAATGACGGAGCCATGAGACAAGATAAGGGGTAAAAGATGCTCAGCAACAACGCGTCCATAAAATATTTGGCGGAAAGGATTCTGCAGAGTCAGAGAGCGATATTTTTCACCGGTGCAGGGGCGAGTACGGAATCGGGCATCCCCGATT
>CAZIPU010000098.1:0-7852 GCA_964541005.1 uncultured Syntrophales bacterium
TCTTGCCGATCAGATCGACCGCGATATCCGCTTTGGCCGCAATCCTGGCGAAGGCGCTGATTTCTTCCGGCGGATGATTCGAGATGACGGCAATTTTTCTCGGCGTTGCGGGAAACTCCCGTAGAGACTGTACAAAATATTTTTTCGGTGCAAAACTAGGAAAATAATGAATGTTTTCGGCAGGAACTCCGTGTTGCTTCATTACCTCTGTATTATTTGGGCTATGAGAAAGGTATAATTGAATTGAATCCAGGAAAATCGGAGGCGCTTCCATAGAAAGGATTGGGCTGAGACTGCTGAATAGAATTCTGCAGTCGGGCATCTTTTTTTTAAAGAGCAGGTGGGAAAGAACCGGGGCATGATGGGCCCATATCACATCGTAATTAAATGCCAAGTCGGCATCATCACTCAACAAGTGAATAACCTTTAGATCATTTTTTACAACGATCTTTTTCAATGGGAAATCATAGAAGAATGTGCCGAGATCGGCTTCGTGGCCCAGACCCCGCAATGCGAGGCAAAGCTGAACGGCATTGATTTCGGATCCTGAAAATAATTTAATATGATGGTTGAGAATAAGGAATTTCACTTAAGCCCCATCTATTTCAACGAACACCCTTTGACCATCAGTCACTGGAGGGAGCCGCCGGGAAATACCAGGATGCTGACATCGGATCAACTGCTCGATGTTACAAGGTTATCACGCGCCAAGTATATTTCATAAGCAGAATCCGGTTCAGATTGATCTTTTCCATCGCGTCGCGTTTTCTTTTGCGATCACCGCGCACAGAAGCAAGGATAAAAGCGAAAATCCCTGTTATCAGATAGAAGAGATGGCGCAAAATCGCCCCGATTTTTAATGCAACCGTAAACAGGCCGACGGATAATTTCCCGCGATGTTTTCTGAAATATGCCACCAGGCTTGTCAGCACCATCAGTCTTTTCAAGGGTACCTGCGATGAGGACCTTCCTCCCAGATGGGTGATCACGGCCCCGGGGAAAAATACGATGCGCCGGCCCGGCTTCTTGATCCGGTAGCACAAGTCGACTTCCTCATAATACATGAAGAAATTTTCGTCCATGCCCCCGACATCGTCGATTACGGAACGCCTGATCAGCATGGCCGCGCCCATGATCTGATCCACGTCCATCTGGCGGTCATGACCGAAATCCTTCATCATCCATTTTCGATACTGGGACCGGAAAAGACCCATTACTCTACAGATCGTCTGATTGTATAAAGCGGCCCTGTAAGTGGGGAACCGCCTGACCGATGCCTGGGTGGAGCCGTCGGCATTGAGCAATTTGGGGCCGCAAGCCCCCACATCGGGGTTGCTGTCCAGAAACGCGACAAGGCGATCCAGCGAGCCGGGTGAAACAATCGTATCGGGATTCAGGAGCAGAACATATTGACCTCTGGATTGTTTTATTCCCTGATTGTTGGCCCGGGCAAAACCTTTGTTCTCATGATTTTCAATGACGGCGACATCGGGGTATTCCTGCCGGACCATAGCTACGGTTCCATCGGAACTCATGTTGTCCACAACAATGACCTCGAACGGCAGGGAAGGACGATTTGCCTTCAAGGATGCAAGGCATCCTGACAGGTCGTCTTTTACATTCCAGCTGACGATAATAATGGAGAGTTTCATGTTTATCCCGTTTCGGCAACGTTGCCGGAGTTGTGCATTATTTCAACTTTGACGCCTGTTTACCAGACGAGTCCGTATCATCTTTTTTATACGATACAGGAACGTGGATTTCGGTTTCCATAAACGGCGCTGTTCAATGGTGTCCAGGTAGCGTTCCAGACTGTGCGTGTTGTTGACGGCGGTTTTGATTGCCTTCTCAACACAGTTCTGAAAATCTCTGGCCTGGACCTCGTCACTGAAGTTTTGTCGCACAAATGCCCGATTCTTCTCGGGATCGATCGTTTTATGATTTGACAGGACTGCCAACAATGTACTGCTCAATGATTCAGGGGTATTCGGCGTATAGACGATCCCCCGGTGATCCGCCAAAAGTTCGCCCGTGGATTGACAGCCATAGCCGACCACAAGCCTGCCGGAAGCGAGCCCTTCAAGGGTGACACGCCCCAATCCCTCATGTTGCGAACACATCAGCATGACGTCATGGTTCGACAATTCATACACGGGGTCATAGCGGCGAACGGCAACCTCTACGTTGTCAAGCTTCCCGGCCTTCTCCATTAATAAACGGGCATATTCTTTATCGGCCGACGGACCCACGATGTCAAGCTTAACGCGAGCGCCGGCAGGCAGTTTCTCCACCGCTTCGAGGGCGATCATCTGTCCTTTCGACGGCTTGACAGCGCCCATGCAGACCAGCTTCAGTTCTCCGGCAAACCTGAACGGCGTTATGTCGGCAAAGGCAGCAAAGTCGATCGACTGGTGAATGAGGTCTATTTGACACGACGGAATGACTTTTGACAAATGATCCTTGACACCTCTGCTGATGGTCAGTATCCGGCTTGAGCAGTCGCCGATGATTCTCAAAGTTTCATGATACCCCATCATAAACTGAAGAGAATGAAGATCAAGGTCTCCGTATTCGTGGATATACCATATGTGCGGCCTGTTGATTTTTTGTGCGATAAACCCCAGCCAGGGCATCATCATCGTATTGGTGAGCAGGAGGTCGGCCTCCGCCGCAAGGGCTTCCAACCCGGCAAGGCTCTCGGTAAGAGCATTCTTTTCGATATCAGGCGGAGATTTAAATGCTTTGTAGGACCAGGGTGGGAGCGAAGGAATGTTCACATACCTGGTGTTGCGGCTGACAATCTGATTATCCGGCGGCTTCCTCCCCGGGATGACAACAGTCCAGCGGTATGTGTCGCCCAGAGAATTGATCAATGCCTTCAGTGCGAGCTCGGCGCCACCGATGTTTGGCGAATGTGCCAGAACCAATATTGATTTCACTTCTTATCCCGATAGCGTTGCATTGGAACGCTTAGACAAATTTTCTCATCATTTTTAAACAGTACCGGAATTGATATATCCTGCCACCCCTTTTTAAGGCAAGCAATTCGTTTCGATGGGCGAAAAACAGCAAGGCGCGCCTGATCCTGTTCAGGAAGTGGTTGTGCCTGTAAGTATCCAATATCGCGACTGCGATGTTCCTTTCTTTCGATCCGGGAAGAAGCTGCTCGATTTTCCTTTCAAGACATTGCGTCCGTACGGCCCGTTTTTCATTCTCAGACGGTTTCTCCTTCGGTTTCTTCTTGAACCCTTTGGCCGCCACCACATTCGCTTCATGCTGGCGGTAGTACTGAAGGGGGACATCCAGATAACGAACCTTCCCGGTTATGGTCGCATTGAAGGCAAGCCAGTGATCGTAATACTGGTTATCGGGAAACGGACGGGACCGTTCAAAAAGACTTTTGCGGAACAGCATCGTATGTCCCGAGACGACATTGAAAAACAGCAGGGACAGCGGGCCGGAGACACCGTCCATTTTAGCATCCGACGATAAAAAGCGGTTCATGATCGCCCCCCTGGCCAGCATGTATTGCGAATCGGAATAAACCAGATCGGCATCGCCGATGCCGGCCAAAAGCGTGTCGATTTTTTCCGGAAACCAGACATCGTCCTGGTCGCAGGGGCAAATGTATTCCCCATCCGCCAGGGAAATCGCCTTTTCGAAGTTCCTGTTCACCCCAAGCCTTTCGGAATTCACGTAAAAACGTATCCGGTCGTCGATGGCTTGAAATTGCCTGACTATTTTCTCGGTCTCGTCGGATGATCTGTCGTCCACGACGATGATTTCGATCCGGGAATGGCTCTGGCGTACCAAAGATGCCAGTTGCTCCGGAAGAAAGGAAGCCCCGTTGCAGGTGCACATGGCAATGGAAACAAGGGTTTTCTCTGAAGGGGCTGTCTGATTGAATGCCATCTCGCCGTCACCCTATCCCATTCATGCCCATGAAGGCTGCTGCGCCGGGCAATCGATGCACGGCCAACCGGTTAAGTCTTGACGCAGGAAACGCTCCCACTTATCAACCCCTGTTTCTCTGCCCGGAGGGATTCGACTGTCTGATTTGTTTTAATATCCCCGGTCGAGACGAAAAATGGCAGGAATAAAATGTAAAAGCCATGGCTTCATAGGTTACTGACTGCATTTTGGAATCTTAAATTTACGGTAATCCAATTTATCGAAATCCGTTTTTTTCATTTCATGGATCACAAACCTGGGGTACCAGAAGCGGTTCAGAACCAGTTCTCTCGCCTTGACAACCGCATCGAAATTTTTCTCCCATAAATGATCTTCAATAGCCTCTCGGATGATGTCCAGCGCTTCCCGGGGTTTTTCGATATCGATCCGGATCATCGCTTCCTCCGGAAAGTATTTCCCGATATTCGGGCAACCGTAATAAATCGGCATCGAATACGCCAGGAAACTGTCGGCTATTTTTTCCGTCCAGTAATCGTCGGCAAAGGTGTTTTCAATCCCCATGGTGTATTTTGCATGTCTATAAACCGGCCATTTCGAGTCGATGGGATCCATTCCTTTCCCGTATATTTCAAAATCGGCATTTTGCCGGACATAATTCAAAAAGGCCATTCTTTTCCGGTGCCCCTCAAGCATATCCAGATTGCTCGTTACCCAGACAACCCGATCCTCTTTTTCAGGAACCGGCAAGGTCAGCAACTCATGATGGTTCTTCCCGATCCACCACTCCGGCAGGGCAGTCGTATTAATAATGTTGGAATGAGCGTCCGACTTACAGGCGGTATACACTTTGTCGTAATGACCGAACAAATTTTTGAAACCATCCATGACCTCGGGTACGGGCGGTTCAAAAGTCAAACACCAGGCCTGCCTGGCCTTGACCTCGACCGCCTTTCTCGGGGCATTCAACACGACCAGCAGATCGCACTTTTTAACTTTTTCCGTCGTGAATTCAACGTCGCCAAAAATCCAGTTGTGAAGGCGGTCATCTCCTTTCCAGGAATAAACGACCCTGACCAGGCGGTGATGCGTTTTTCTGAATTTCTTCCTGATTTTCTTGACGATCTCACGAAACGAGATGGCCAGGAAGCGTTTCCGCTGGAGGAAAAACCCGTGTCTTTTCCGAGCTTTTCTTGACAGCAGTCCCAGCTTCGCGTTTGTCAACCCGTCCCGATGGAAATTCTCCGCGATCAACTTTTTGAATTCGCTTTTAAATTCTTTTTTAATTTTCTGATATAGCAGGTTTACGATAGGGTACTTCCAGTTGTAATATTGAATTTCAAGTGGTTCGAAAACCCCGTTGTCCTGCAACGTTTCTTTGATAAAATCCGCCACCGTCAAAATATCAAAGTGCTTTTGATCGCAAGAACCCATGAATGAGTTCGGAACGTTTTGCCTGTAGCAATAAAGGCAATCCGGGATGAAACCCAGTTTATCCGCCTTGAAAATAAACCGGTAAAAGAACTCGGTATCTTCGAATTGCAGGTTTTCCCTGAAAAACAGATCGTTCCGAATCAGGAAATCCCTCCTGAACAGTTTGGACCATGCGGTCTGATTGATCCTGAATAAATGATTAAAAACGTCCCCGTCCCGCCAGCAGAGCGTTTTCTGAAAAACACTTAGCGGAAGCTTGGAAAAATCATCGTATATAAAGGATTCCTGTTTCTGCTCATCGAAACCGGTTACTCCGAAGAAAAGAACTTCCAAATCGTCTGATTCCGATTTCCGATACATTGTTTCGCAGGCATTTCTCTCGATCCAGTCGTCCGCATCGATATACAGCACGTATTTTCCCGACGCCGCCTTCAGGCCCGTATTTCTCGCGCTACCCTGTCCTCGGTTATCCTTATGGATCACGCTGATTCTCGAATCCATCCCGGCATAATCGTCGCAAATTTGCGGAGATTTGTCCGTGCTGCCGTCATCGACCAGGATGACTTCAATATCCCGCAGCGTTTGATTCAATATGCTTGCGATTGCCTGCCGCAACCATTTTTCTTCCGGGTTGTAAACAGGCATGATGACGGAAATTTTTATGAATGGGTCCAATTTTCGTCCTCCCCGGGTATTGCCGTTAAGACAATCGGCACTTATATTCCTTAAGACCTGCCTTGAACTCAGGCATGACATCCTGACCGACTTTTTTATGAGGCCATCATTCCTGACAGACGAGTCTGCTTTTCATCCGGCACCTTCACTGTCCCGGCCGGACCAGGTTGCGCTGCGGGGGCCGAGAGTGTTCATGTTGCTGGAGAGGGGACGGAAAGCAAAGATTCCGGATTTCCGGATTGATTTTCAATACACCCTGTTTTTCGAGCATATCCGCCTCTTTCTCATCCAGCACCAGGTCGCGATAGGTTTCACGGAGATGGCCGTCCAGATATTCCCGGTACCATTTTCGCCATTGCCAGCCGATCTTGGGGGACAAATCCGGGTTGGAAACGATGGCGCTGCCGCCTTCCATGACCTTGCGCTCGAAATTTCCAAATCCACGAAGGGGAAAGTGATAAATCAATATTTTTCCGGAGGGGCGGGTCACGTATGTCTTCCGGTCTATCAGACGATCATTGCCCACTTCAACATGCGGCATGTGCCCCCCGGCTCGGAACATGACTTTTTTAGGATACTCTATGAGATAGAAAGACCGCATGCCACGGTCATCGTTCGTGCCATGGGCCGCAAAGGGTTTACGGACAACAACGACGGCATCATCGGGAAACCGCTCCTCGAAGTTATGGTGCAACAGCAGCACATTCAGCAGCGTAACCTTCAGACAATCGACCCAGGGATAACTGGACAGTTCATGTTTCAGGTTGCCGGAAGCGCAGTGCCAGAATTCGTCGGCATCGCAGTGGAAAATGAGGCATTTCCCAAATCTTGCGAAGGCCATATCGGCCATCCGGTTAACCCATACCGCCTGGTTAAAGTTCCGGCCCGGCTCATCGATGACGGTCAACCTGCCTGTTGACTCGTATTCTTTCAGAATTTCCCGCGTACCGTCCACCGAACCATTGTCGGTAACGAATATGTGATCCACACCCATGCGGAAGTGGAAATCAATGTTTGCCCTGACAATGTCGGCCTCATTCCTGACCAGGAGGGTCATGATCAGTGCGGGCAAATTCTTCGGCGGCGCCGGCCGTTTAATGCGGCAGGCGATGGGCCCCAGTACGTCAACCAAAATCTTGCGAATCTTTTTTCCCCCGTTCATGTTTTTGCCTATCCTTTCCTCATATGCACAGATTTCTTACATTGCCGTGTGTCCCATTAAGCCGGATTCGTCTCATCCGGAAACGAATCCGGCGGAAAGAGATCGCCTGCTTTCTTCCAAGATTGTTAAAAGGATTATGGTGTGATCGTACGGCTGCGAACCAATCAGCCAAGTGGATATGCATGGATTGCTTTATTCCCCCGGATTGCATTTCGATGAAATGCCTTATGCCAAGTATCCATAAAAAAATCAATCGGTATTTATAAAGTCATGCCGGGCCCCGGCCCGGCATCCAGACCTCGCTGAAGGCCTCATGAGGTGCGTCAGCGAAACCCCGGCAGGCCAAATAACAAGACTATATCGTGCCGTTTGGAACGGGAGGCTCCGTTTTTGGCTGAAGTGCGATGCTCTGGAAATGGATTCCGGGTCGCGCTCCGCTTGCCCGGAATGACAGGGGGGGAGGCTTACCGGATTCAACAAGAGTCATCCCCGACCTAATAAAAGTCATGCCGGGCCCCGACCCGGCATCCAGGCCTCGTTGAAGGCCTCATGAGGTGCGTCAGCGAAACCCCGGCAGGCCAGATAACAAGACTATATCGTGCCGTTTGGAACGGGAGGCTCCGTTTTCGGCTGAAGTGCGATGCACTGGAAATGGATTCCGGGTCGCGCTGC
>CAZIPU010000099.1:0-7760 GCA_964541005.1 uncultured Syntrophales bacterium
TAACACAACAGAACCCTTTCCAACCGGGCGGCTTCATGCTAAAAAATCATCTGCCGGGAACGGATAAAAGACAAATGGATCAGATCCGCCCAGCCGCGGCATCGTTCTTTAAGGTTGCCCTTTTGCTTTCAAAGGCCTTGGCCAACGGGCCGGCGATGGGAGAGCGGCTTTGTCGTCTGCAAAAGAAATCAAAACAAGGAGAAAAGGAATGAACACGAAAGCATTTCAGAAGATCGGCTACGGTGTGTATATCATCTGTTCGAAGTCAGGTGAGAAGATTAACGGTCAGATTGCCAACACCGCCTTCCAGGTGACTTCCGATCCGCCGACAATCGGCATCAGCATCAACAAGTTGAATCTCACCCACGAATTCATCAAATCGAGCAAAGTCTTCTCCGTGTCGATTCTGGCCAAGACGGCGCCGATGACCCTGATCGGTCAGTTCGGGTTTAAATGCGGCCGGGATATGAACAAATTCGAGGGTATCCATCACAAGATCGGTGTTACCGGCGCGCCCATCGTTCTGGATCAGACCGTGTCTTACATCGAGGCGAAAGTCGTCAACGAAATGGATTGCGGGACCCATACCATTTTCCTGGGTGAGGTTGTCGACGGGGATGTCCTGGCGGATGGCGAACCCATGACCTATGCCTACTACCACGAAGTCAAGGGCGGTAAATCTCCCAAGACGGCGCCGACTTACGTGAAGGAAGAAGCTTCGCAACCGGTGGAGAACAAGCTCCGCTTCGTCTGTAATGTTTGCGGCTATATTTATGATCCCGTCAAGGGAGATCCGGATAACGGCGTTGCGCCGGGGACGAGTTTCGAGGCGATTCCCGACGGCTGGGCCTGCCCCATCTGCGGTGCCTCGAAGAAGGAATTCACTGCGGAAGGGTAGGACTGCCGCTTTTAAGGCGGTGGTGATTCTGCCTGCGCCGGCAGGCGGAAGCGGATTATTCCGAAGCAAAATGTTCGGCCAGGGTCTGCACGAGGGCGGGGACTGTATAGCGTTCCTGGAGAATATCCACGGTCAATCCGGCTTTTCGGGTGGCCTCGGCGGTGACGGGGCCGATGCAGGCAATCCTGACTGCCGGGGGAAGCGGGTAGTCTGCTCCCATGATTTTGATAAAATTTTCTACCGTGGAGGGGCTTGTAAAGGTGATCACATCGACAAGCCCCTCTTTTATCCAACCATCGAGCTCTGATTTTTTTCTTCCCGAAGAAATAGTCCTGTAGGCCGTGACGCAGTCGACCCGGGCCCCGGCCACAGTGAGACCTTTGGGCAGCACATCCCGGGCCTTTTCCGCCCGGGGAATCAGCACGTTTTTCCCCTTTATGTCCTGATCCCGGAAGGCGGCAACGATTCCTTCGGAGGTGAAGGTTTCCGGAATGAGATCGACGGGTATCCCATACCTTTCGATCTCCCGTGCCGTGGTGGGCCCGATGGCGCCGATCCGGAGTCCCTTGAGATCCCGCAGGTCCCTCTTTGACTCGCCAAGGCGCTGGAAGAAGAACCGGACCGCATTGGCGCTTGTGAAGATCAGCCAGTGGTACGTTTCGATGTGTTCTATTGCCCGGTCGAGGTCATGGAAATCCTCCGGCGGGGAGATGCTGATGGTCGGGAACAGGTACGTCCGGGCACCCTCTGCGTGGAGCAGTTCGAGGAATTCTTCCGTCTGCGCTTCGGGCCGGGTGATGACAATTCCCTTGCCGAAGAGCGGTTTGATCTCGAACCAGTTCAAAAGGGACCGCAGGGAAACGACGCTTCCCACGACCAGGATCGACGGGGGCTTGAAGGCTTTTTCTCTTGCCCGTTCCGCCAAATCCGCAAGAGTACCGGTAAGGGTTTCCTGCTCCGCCGTTGTGCCCCAGCGGATCAGGGCGGCCGGCGTTTCGGGCGGTTTGCCGGCGGCGATGAGGCTTGCCGTGATGTGGGGAAGATTTTTGACCCCCATCAGGAAAACCAGGGTTTCAATCCCGGACAGGCTCTTCCAGTCGATATGGCTTTCATCTTTTTTCGGGTCTTCATGGCCCGTGATGAAAGCGACCGTCGAGGAATGGGACCGGTGGGTCAGGGGAATCCCGGCATAGGCGGGAACGGCAATGGCGGACGTGACCCCTGGGACGATTTCAAAGGGAATACCCCGGCGTGCGAGAATCTCCACCTCTTCCCCGCCCCGTCCGAAAATGAAGGGGTCCCCTCCCTTCAAACGGGCGACGATCAGCCCCTTGTCCGCCTCTTCGACGAGACAACGGTTGATCTGGTCCTGGGTCAGGGTATGCTTTCCGCCTTCCTTGCCCGCGTAGATCATCCGGACCGTGGCTTCCGCATGGGCGAGAATTTCTTCGCTGACCAGGTGATCGTAGATGACGACATCGGCTTTCTTCAGGCACCGGATGCCCTTCAGTGTGATCAATCCGGGGTCTCCGGGGCCCGCGCCGATGAGATAAACCTTACCTTTTTTCACAATCGTTCTCCGCTCTATAAAATGGCAACTTTCTGCTTTATCGCTCGGGTGTCATTGTTCCGAGGCGTATACGGCGTCGAGAATCTCTCTTCCCCCGCGAGAAAGGATATCCCGGGCCAGGGTGTCTCCCATTTTTCCCGCCTCTGCCGCCGGGCCGGAGATCTCCTGACGAACGATCGTCCTGCCGTCGAGGGTGCCGACCAGTGCGTCGATACGGATGACCCCGGCGGTTATCCGCCCGAATACGGCGACCGGCAGCTGGCACCCGCCGCCCAGCCGTTTGAGAAAAGCCCTTTCTCCGGTCATTTCCGTCCACGTTTGGTCATCCTGCAGAAACTTCAGGTCGGCGGCGAGGGGATCCTGCTTTCTGGTTTCAATTCCCAGTATTCCCTGGCATGCCGCCGGCAGGATCGTTTCCACCGGAAGAAAGTGGGAAATCCGGTCTTCCCAGCCCATGCGCTTCATGCCTGCCGCGGCGACCATCACGCCGTCCAGCAGATTCTCCGATACTTTACGGATTCTCGTATCCAGGTTTCCCCGGATCGGCACGACTTCGAGCTTCGCCAATGCGTTTCTGATCTGGATGCCTCGGCGCAGCGATCCCGTTCCGATGCGGGATCCCTGCGGCATATCCTCAAGAGACATGCCATCACGGGAAATCAGGACATCCCGCGGATCTTCCCTCGTGGGCGTCAGGGATATTTCCAGGCCCTCGGGCAGTTCTATGGGGACGTCCTTCATGCTGTGCACGGCCAGATCGACGTTACCCCGCAGGAGGTTTTCCTCGATCTCCTTGACGAAGAGGCCCTTTCCCCCGATCTTCGTCAGAGAAACGTCCTGCATGATATCCCCCTGGGTTTTGATCACAACCAGTTCCACCGAGATGCCGGGGTAACGGTTCCGGATCTGTTCAGCCACCCAGCCGGATTGGGTCAGGGCGAGTTGACTTCCCCGTGTTCCTATTCTGATCTTTTCTTCGATGGTTCGTCCTCCAGGTTGAATAGATGTTTGACGGCGGCGATATAGGGTTTCGCGCTCCGGTTCATGGTTTTCTCCTTCAGCCCGACGATGGGGTCGTGAAGGATCTTGTTCACAACGGAAGACAGAAGAATTTCGATATGGTTACGCTCTTCCTCGTGGAGGTTCTGCAACCATGAGGAGGATCTTTCCAGTTCGCCCCGGATGATCTCCGTTGTTTTTTCCTTTAGAGAGACGATGGTGGGGACCACCTCCAGCGTGTTGTACCACTCCCAGTAGTGCCGGACTTCTTCCTTAACGATGGCCTCCGCCTTCTTCGCTTCCTTCAGGCGGATGCTCCGGTTTTCATCGACGATATCCTGCAAGTCATCGATATTGTAAAGATAGACATTATCCAGCCGGGCCGTTTCCGGATCGATATCCCGGGGTACGGCGATATCGATAAGAAACAGGAGACGATTTTTTCTCCGGTGCAGGGCCGACGCCACCATGTCTTTCGAGATGATGTAACCGGGGGCGCCCGTGGAGGTAATGACGATGTCCGTTTCCCGCAGCCGTTGCTCCAAGTCATCAAACCGGATGGCTTCGCCTTTGAAAAGATCCGCCAGCTGTAACGAGCGCTCGAAGGTCCGGTTGGTGAGGAGGATCCGACTGGCGCCGTTTTGCATCAGGTGCCGGGCGGCCAGTTCCGACATTTCCCCCGCGCCGACCAAAAGGACCGTCTTACCCGCCAGGTTCCCGAAAATCTTCTTGGCCAGTTCGACGGCGGTATAGCTGACGGAAACCGCATGGGAAGCGATCCCCGTTTCCGTGCGCACCCTTTTGGCAACCCGAAAGGCGTGATGCAGGATCTTGTTCAGCAGAATTCCCGTGGCATCGTTATCGACGGCCTCACGGTAGGATTCCTTAACCTGTCCCAGGATCTGCGGTTCCCCCATAACCATGGAATCGAGGCTCGCAGCCACGCGGAAGAGGTGATGGATCGCCTGCTCGTCGAAATACAAGTAAAAATGCCGGTCCATCTCTTCCGGCTTGAAATCACCCCGTTCCCGGATAAGCGCCTTCATGCGGGTGATTGTTTCCTCCGGCGCGTCATCGACACGGAAAAAGATTTCGGTCCGGTTGCAGGTGGACAGGTAAAAGGCCTCCCGGACCCCGTCAATCCGCATGATTTCGCGGAGGGGGCTTATCCCTTCCGGAGCGGCGCAGGATAATTTCTCGCGTATCTCCAGGGGGGCGGTTTTATGATTCAGGCCAAGCAGAATGATATTCATATCGTCAACGAAACGTGTGGATGGTGGGGAAATTGAACGAGATCACCGCCAGGGAAACGAGGAGAACCAGGGAAAAAAAGACGGATAGGAGAGCGGCCTTGCGCCCGCTCCAGCCGATGGCCAGTCTCTGGTGGAGGACAAAAGCGTAGCAGAGCCAGAAAAGGAGCGCCCAAATCAGTTTCGGGTCCCATTGCCAGTGACTTCCCCAGGCCGATCCGGCCCAGACAGAGCCCGCCAGGAGCCCGAAGGTCAAAACAGGAAAGCCGATGAGGAGACCGTAATGATTGATCCGGTCCAGATCCTTCAGCGGCGGCAGCAGGCGGCTCATGGCGTGGAGGCGCCGTTTTTTGATATGGTGGTCCTGCAGGAGATACAGCATGCCTGCCAGGGCGACCAGGACGAACAGCGCTTCGCCCGCGACCGAGAGGATCACATGGGCCGAAACAAGCGGACCCCGGAGATTTTCCGGCAGCAGAGTGCCTCCGTGCAGCTGTGGAGAAGCCGCGAAAACCATCAGGAAGGTAATCGGTGAAACAATGGTGCCGAGAATTCTCGTTTTCGTTTTGATCTGGAAAATCAGATAAGCGCCGGCAATAACCCAGGCGAAAAAGGAAACCGAGCCGTAGAGACTTGTCACGGGACTTTGACCGGTTAGAAAATATTGGGCGAACAGGGTGGCGCTGTGGAAGAAGAAAGCAAGCATCAGCAGCCACGTCGAGATTTTTGCCAGAAAGATTCTCTTGAACAGAAGGGAGCTCAGGTACCCTGTCGTGCTGACGAAATAACCGGCCAGGGCGATGTTGAAAAGAATCCGGTCCATTACGGCAATGTCACCTCGATAGATTCATGAAGAATTTCCTGAATGAGGGATCTCACGGCGTTCCAGTCTTTTTTGCGAATGAGATTCAGCATATCCGACTGGACGAAAGATTCGAAGATCTGCCTGTTTTCATCAGACGACCGTCCGCGGGCCAGGACAAATTCCCTGATTTCGCCCATGATTCTCAGGTAGGTTTCGTATTCCGCTCCGAAAATTTCCTCCAATTCCTGTCTCAGGCGCTTGGCCAGGGCGGGGCTTTTCCCTCCCGTGGACACGGCGATGGACAGATCGCCCCGCTCCACGATCGACGGCAGGATGAAATCGCACCTCTCCGGTTCGTCGACGATATTGACGAGGATGTTCCTGAGCCTGGCATCCCGGAAGATCCGTTCGTTGACCTCCCGGTTATCCGTCGCGCCGATGACCAGAAAGGCGGAATCGATGTGTCCCGGTTCGTAATGCGCGTCGATATGGGTGATGCGGCCCTGTGCCTTCAGGTCATCCAGGGCGGGAGAAAGGGGCTTCGCGATGACCCGGACCCGGGCGCCGCACTGGAGGAGCCGCTGAATCTTGCGGTAAGCCACCTCGCCGCCACCCACGACAATGCATGGCTTTCCGTCGATATCGAGAAAAACAGGGTAATATTTCAAGGCCGAAATCCTCTTGCACCCCGGAAGGCGTGTCCTAAAAGTAGAATCGGGTAAATAACCGAAAAGTCGATCTTTCAGGCTGGAAACGCTAACACGAAGCCCCGGAAAATTCAAGCCGCTTGAAATGTCCCCGGAAAAAAGATATAAAAACCGAAGAATCAAGAATATGCGGGAAAACGCTGCCGGTTTAAAGCGGCTGAAGCCGAAAGGAGAGAGACGGTCATGGCGGAACAGAAAGGGGAGATGATGAAACAAAGATGGATGAAACTTGAACTGTCCGTTCCGGAGGAACTCGTGGACGGCATTTCAAATTTCATGATCGAACTCGGCGCGCAGGGGGTTTACGAGGAATCTCTGGAACCCTGGGTAGCCAACGATCTTCCCGAGTTGGTCGCAAACGATGTCGTTTATGCCTATCTGCCCTTCGATCTCCGCCTGGAGGACCGTCTTGCCCGTCTGCAGGGCTACATCGAAGGCCTCGCGGATCTTTTTCCGGCGCTTCCGAAAGTCGCCTGTAAGCAGGAGACCATCGAGGACCCGGATTGGGGCGAGCAGTGGAAAAAATATTTCAAGCCCCTGCGCGTCAGCCGTGAAATCGTTATCAAGCCGACCTGGGAGCGGTACACCCCGGAGGGTGGCGATATCGTTATCGAAATCGATCCCGGCATGGCTTTTGGGACGGGGCAGCACGCCTCAACGAGGATGTGCCTGGAGGCCCTGGAGGAGATCATCTCGAAGGATCGGGGCATCAAGGCCTGGCAAGTCCTGGACGTGGGAACGGGAACGGGTATTCTCGGTATCGCCTGCGCGAAACTGGGGGCGGAAAAGGTCCTCTGCCTGGACATCGATAAAAAGGCCGTCGGCATCGCCCGGGAAAATATCCAGATAAACGACGTGGCGGATCGCGTCAAGGCGGTCAGTCGTGATGTGACAACCCTGGAGGGACCCTTTGATTTGATCGTCGGCAATCTGACGGAAAAGATCCTTACAAAACTGAAACCGACCCTTGTATCGCTTCTGCGCCCCCGCGGGTACCTCGTCATTTCGGGCATCATCATCGAGAACAGGGGCATGATCGAGGACAGCTTCCTGACGCCTCCCATCGAATTGCTCCGTACGCTCACCGAAAAAGAGTGGATCTGCTATGTCTTGAAGAAAAAGGAAGAAAATCCGTGACGACGCCGCGGTTTTATCATCCGGAGGAAATGAATCCCGGGTGTGTCGTGGCTCTTGCTGAAGATCATGTTCATTACGCCCGGCGTGTCCTCCGGATGCACCAGGGCGATCACCTTGATTTGATCGACGGCAGGGGGTTCGAATATCACGGGGTTATTCACAATATGACGCCGGAAGGGGTTTGGGTCGAAGTCCTGGAAAAAAATCCGATCCTCGATCCGTCGGTCGGCCTGACACTCTGCCAGTCCCTGCTCAAGGCCGACAAAATGGATTTCATTGTCCAGCGGTCCGTCGAACTGGGAGTGAATACATTCATTCCCTTCGTTTCTTCGCGGTCCGTTGTACGGCTGACGCCTGAAGCAGCCGGCCGGAAGGTGGCGCGGTGGCGGAAGAT
>CAZIPU010000100.1:0-7711 GCA_964541005.1 uncultured Syntrophales bacterium
AAAAGAAAAATTCTTGTACCTTTATGATTTCGGCGATGGATGGGAACATGTAATAGAATTGGAAAAGAGCATTAATGGAGACAAGACTTCATCAAAACCGAAATGTCTTGCCGGTAAACGGGCATGTCCTCCTGAAGACTGCGGCGGTATTTATGGATATTATGAACTTTTAGAGATTATTAAAGATCCCGGTCATCCGGAACACGAGAACATGATTGAATGGCTTGGCGGTAATATCGATCCGGACTTTTTCGATATAGATGAAGTTAACGAGGTTCTTTCAAGTCTGAAATAAAAAGACAAAAGAATTGAAGGCCGATTCTTGTCATTCCGGGCAAGCGTAGCGCGATCCGGAATCCAGTGTTTTTAACCAGTTATGGATGCCGGATCAGGAGGCTGTGTCGCAACTGGGTATTGTTGTCATTTCGACCGCAGGGAGAAATCTTTAAGTTAAGTGACCATTTTTGTCATTACGACACAGTCTCCAGGTCCGGTATGACTTTTTTGATATCTGTTTGCCGCAGTAACAAACCGAGTACATGAATTGAACCCGATTTAAATTTTCCGGCACCCCGGCCCGAAAAGGCGGCTGCACCCGCCCGTCTCCGGAATGACCTGAATCTGCGTGGGAATGCGTTCTTTGAAGGCCGGTACATGGGAGATCACGCCGATCAGCTTGCCGTCCTGGTGGAGTCCGGCAAGCGTTTCCAGCGCCGTTTCGAGGGCGTCTTCGTCCAGCGTCCCGAATCCTTCATCCAGGAAGAGCGAATCAACCCGCACATTCCGGCTTGCCATATGGGAAAGACCAAGCGCCAGCGCCAGGCTGACGATGAAACTTTCGCCGCCGGAGAGATTTTTGGTGGAACGGATTTCACCGGCCTGGTAGTTGTCGATGACATTCAATTCCAGGGGTTGCGATGAATCCCGCACGAGCAGATAACGGTCGGTCATTTTCCCGAGCTGCCGGTTTGCGTACCGGGTCATCATGTCGAACGTCAAGCCCTGGGCAAAGTTCCGGAATTTCTTCCCGTCCGCCGATCCGATGAGATCATGCAGGTCGTCCCAGCGGGCGCATTCTTTTTTCTGGGCTTCGATCCCGTTGAGCCGTTCCTTCTGCTTTCCTCTTTGTTTTTTGTTTTCATCCAGGCGCTGTGTCATGGCGCCGATGTCATGCCGGACCTGTTTCAGATCCGCATCGCAAGCATCGATGTTTTCCTTGAGCGCTTCTGCGGCCCCTTCCGACAGCTCGATCAGGGCTTTTCCCCGTTCGGCGGACAGCGCCTCTGTTCGATCCTTCCGGCGTGCATCGAGCGCGGTTTTTTCCCCGAGGAGGGATGCTTCGCGTTCCGCAAGCGTCTCCCGCTCGGTTTCATCCAGGCAGGACAGGCGAAAGTCCGTCTCGTCGGCAAAACCCGCCTTCCTGATGCGCTCGTTCAGGCGAGCTTCCGACTGTACCAGTTCCGTTGCCCGGCGTTCGATATTTCCTTTCAGGGCGTCCGTCTTTTCTTTCAGGACAGCGATTTCCTTTTCGATTTGCGCGTGAGCCTCGCGGGCCTTTTCCAAGGCCTCGCCTGTCCGTCTGACCGTATCCGCCAGGCGCGCTTCTTCCTCATCCGGGCTTTTATCCCCAAACAGTTCCCGGCGTGATCCATTCAGACTGACGTGCTCTTTGATCAGTGAGGCAAGTTCCTGCCGCCTTGCCGCCAGTTCCTTATCCAGGCTTTCGAGAAGCGCCGTGTCCCGATCGATTCCCGCTTTCAACCCGGAGATTTTCTTCTCGTGAACGGTCTTTTCTTCCTGCTTTGCCTGCCACGTTTCTTTGCGTTGTTTCAGGTTGGTCAGAATGTCATCGAGGCCGGTCAAGGAAATCTTCGCCATTCCGAAGGAATCCACATCTTTCTGTGCGGCTGCGAGGGCCGCTTCGATCTCCCCGGCTAAAGCCCTGCAATCTTTGATCAGCCGTTCATGGTCGACACCGGCCGCTTCCAGCCGGTGTCGGGCATCCCGCAGCGCCCGGTCGGTCTCTTCGTATTTCTGTCTTGCCGTTTCCAGGGCGGTACGGGCGGACTTTTCTTCCTTGCTTTTCTGCTCGGCCAGGGTCAAAACGCCGTTTGCTTCGGCAATTTTTGTGCGAACGACCGCCAGGGCCTCGTCGATTTTCACCGCCCGCTCTTCCCGGGTTGCTTCAATATCCAATACCCTTAACGCTTCCGCGCATTCTTTTTCGTCGGCATCCACGGAGGCTTTCTTTTCCACCGCCTCTTGCTCCGTGTGTTGGATCTTTGCGCCGGTCCCGGCCCGATCCGCCTCCAGTTTGCGCAGTTTCTCCGTGACCTCCCGGTCTTCATTTTTCAGTTTTTTCAGGGCGACCTCCGCCTGGTTCAATTCGGGGACATTGCCCCTGGCGTAGGGGTGATCCACGGCGCCGCACAGCGGGCATGGACGGCCGTCTTCCAGCCGTTTCCGGTCTTCTTCGAGATCGCGGATACGGCCCAGGAGCGCCACCTGGATCTCCATGTTTTCCATTTCTCTTCCCAGTTGGGATTTCCGATCCGCCGCGGATTGAATATCTCTCAAAAGAGTTCCAAGCCCAGCTTTAAGGGTGGCGAGGTTTTGGTTGAGTCCGGCCAGTGCCATATCGGTTTTGTCGATGCGTGCAACGATGTCCTTTGCCTGAATGAGGCGGCGCTCCCGTTCTTTGCGAACATCGGCTTTTCTGCGCCAGAAGCCGAGATCGCTTCCCTTCAGGACGGACGCAATCTCAGCGGTCAGTTGCTTCAGTTCCGCCTGCCGTTTTTCAAACTCCGCTTTGTATGTGCCATGATCGGTTTCCGTCTTTTTGCATGCGGCAGCGGCGGTTTCTCTGGACGCCGCTGCCATGTCGAGGTCTTTGCATGCTTTCATATGCCTGGCCTCCAGGTCGCGGAGCCCTGCGAACGTCCTGCTTATGGCAGCGAACTTCTCAGTCAGGACGGCATCGGCGGCGTTTTTTGCCAGGTAGTCGTGAACGGCTTCGAGATCCGATTGTGATTGCGCCAGAGTCCGGGAGGTCTTCTCCAACGCTTCTTTGTATCCTTTGGCCTGTTTTTCGCCGGCGCCGATCATCGTTTCCTTCTCGGCGGTCTGCTTCTTCTTCTCGCCCAGCAAGGCGTCGAGCTCCCGCACCTTCCTGATGACATCCGCTTCGGCCGCCTGCCTGGACTTTTCCGCATTCAATCCGGCCTCCGCGGCTTGCCTTGCATCCAGCGCTTCCGCACAGGTCTTTTCTTTCCCAGGCAAAACGGCCATTGCACCGTCCAGTTCTTTTCCATCGCCTTCCTGTTGACGGCGCAGGGCGACGACATTCGTGTAATCCCCTTCAAGGCTGAGCGCCCGTCGGGCTTTCTCCAGTTTTTGGGCTTCCGGCGCGAAGGCTTCGCGGCGCTGCTCGCAATCCTGCCGTTGCTTCTCCAGTTCTGCCAGGTCCTTTTCCAGGGCGGAAATCTTTTCCAGCCAGGTCAGGGCCGCGCGCAGCCCTTCCATTTTCCCGGCAAGCTCGGTTTCCTGTATCTGCTTTTCTCTCAGACCGGCCTGCAGGGCGTTTTCCTCCTCCCCGGTCAAGACCTGGATGCCCTTCAGTTCGGATTGCAGAAGGTCCAGCTTTTCGCGTTCTTCCCGGTGGCGTTCGTGCACCTTCATCGAGATACGGCTGTAGATTCCGGTCCCGGTGATCTGTTCCAGGATGGGTGAGCGCATGTTGGGCGAGGCCTGCAGAAAGGCGGCGAAACCGCCCTGGGCAAGGAGCATCGAACGGGTGAAGCGGTCGAAATCCATGCCGGTGACCTTCTCGATCAGGGCCTCGACCTGATTTATCCTCGATTCCAGGACCTTTCCCGAATCCGCGTCGGCGATCTCGCGTTTCGCCTGCTGCAACTCGCCGTCCGGTTTTTTCCGGGCGCGTCGCTGGCTCCAGTGGCAGCGGTAACGGCCTTTCTGCGTTTCGAATGTCACCTCGGCGAAACATTCACCGGCCTGGCGGGACATGATCTCGTTGCTGTTCTGCGTTACCTTGTCCAGGCGGGGCGTCCTGCCGTAAAGACCGAGGCACAGGGCGTCCAGGATCGTCGTTTTCCCCGCGCCGGTCGGACCGGTGATCGCAAAGATGCCGTCGGAGGAATAGTCAGGGTGGGTAAAATCGATCTGCCACTCACCCGTGAGCGAGTTCAGATTCTTGAACCGGATACCGAGTATCTTCATGTCACCTGATCCTATTCTGCCTGCAAATCTTCTTCATTCAGGGTTAAAATGATTTCCCGGTAAGCGCCTAACAGCGCCGGTCTCTGATCCGCAGGGATTTCATGGGCTTCCAGGCACCGCGTGAATACGTCCGTCACGTGCAGGTCGTCGAGTGTTTCCTCTGTGGATTCCCCACGCATGGCGCGTTCCAGTATCCGGTTGTTTTTGACGCGGAGGATCTCCATTCCGGTACCGTCGATGGCCTCTCTCAGCCGTTCCTTCAGGCTGGACGCAATTTCCTCCCCTTCGTAAGCGATTTCCAGCCAGGCCGTGCTCTTTCTGTCTCTCAGCTCCTGAATACTCCGGGAGACGGTCTGCCAATCGCCCCGCAGGGCCTTCAACTCCTGGAACCTTGGAACCGTGATGTTCCTGACTTGCGGGCCCCCGTTCGAGAAATCCACGAGGGCGACGCTTTTTTCCTGTTCGGCCTCCCCGAAGCCGATCGGCAGCGGAGAGCCCGAATAGCGGATCAATTCGGAACCGCCGACCCGCTGCGGGATGTGCAGATGCCCCAGGGCCACATAATCGATACACTCCGGAAAGACGTCCCTTCTGACCTGCGCCAGGGCGCCGATATAGAGTTCGCGCACCCCGTCGCCGTCGATGGTCTGTCCTCCCGCCGCAAACAGATGTCCCATGGCGACGATAGGAATGTGCTTTCCCAGCGATGTGCGTGTTTGCTCCGCCGCTTCGCAGACCAGCCGGTAATGACCTTTGATTCCCTCAACGATCTTCCGCTCCTTATCCTCGGTGCTCTCACCGGCTTCGGCGGTGCGGATGTCCCGGTCCCTGAGATAAGGGATGGCGCAGACGATGGCCATCGGCGTGCCGCCCTGCCCGGAAAGGACGAGCAGTTCATCGTCGGGATTCTCGGCGGCGTAGCCGACGACATGGATGTTCAGAAATTTCAGGAGTTCTTTGGGGGCGTTCAGAAAGGAAGGCGAATCGTGATTTCCCGCGATGACCACCACATGGCGGCGTGCGGCTGAGGCCACCCGGCACAGAAACCGGTAATAGAGCTCCTGGGCGCGATTGCTGGGGGTGCTGTTGTCGAAGACATCTCCCGCCACCAGCAGCACGTCGATGTCCTCGGATTCGATAAGCCCGGCCAGCCAGTTCAGGAAGGCTTCGTGTTCTTCGTATCGCTTCCGGTCATGCAGGGCCCGGCCGATATGCCAGTCGGAGGTGTGGAGGAGTTTCATGGGCTACTTTCTAAAGTAATATCTATTTCTTCTTCAACGCATTCTTTTAATTATAAAATGATATCAATTTGTTCAACTGCATCTTCATTCCGCGCCACGATCCGTTGTTGTTTAGGTGTAGGCCGTAAGGAAATTTCGGGATCAAGAAATCTGTCTTCTTTCAGCCGCACACGATTGGCAGTGCCTTCACTTGCACGTCGGCACAACCATTCCAGGTACGCCGGCAAAACCCGTTCGGAATTGATGTTAAACGGCGGGACGGCATTTGTAAAAATAGCCCCCAAGGCTTGGCATGCCAAACTGACCCTGCATCCGGTCCACGATTCGCCCATCCGTGAACGTCACCTGCTCGTTGATCCGGTGCGGGTCCCGGTCCCACCCTGCAGCCTGAAGCAGCGGTGTCACATATTTTCGGCATGTATCGGCTTCGTTCAATTTACTTCCCCCGGGACAAAAAAGCCCCGCTCTTTGATAGAAACGGGACGTATGATCCAGATTATCCGATTGAAATTCCAGGGAAAAGTACATCCAAAAGAACAGAATAGTCAAGCGTTTTTACGGGAAATTTTCGTGATTCTCGGGAGTTCGGGATACTAAATTATTGAAAAATCTTATCATGATGATAATGTGTCGTCACGGCGAGTATCGCACGGGGCATCGCAGCAGAATATCCCCATCGCATTACCCGTCGGGGCAAAAGGAATCAGGGCATCGCCATTGCCGAAATGCCATAACCGCTAATTTCGTCTACGAAGAAAAGAGTGTGAGCGTGACAGACAAATTTACCTGGGACGATGGTATCTGGACATCGCCGGAAGCGCATCGTGAGTATTTTTGTCGAATCTGGAGCGGCGCGAAAGAGGGAAAAATTGAGGCGTTCACGTCTGAAGAACGGAAGCTGGTGTCCATCATGTTCGAACATCCCGAATATCGCCGTCAGTTTGAAATGATCGATAGCGTGGGAGACCACGGAATTGATCCGGCGCCGGAGGCCAATCCGTTTATTCATGTGGCGATGCATTCTGTCATAGAGAATCAATTGGCCTCGAAGAAACCAATCGAGGTGTACCAATTCTACCTGGCATTGAGAAAAAAGAAACTCAACCATCATGACGCACTTCATCTCCTTATGGCGATCATGGCGCCGCTGATCTTTAAAGTGGTACGTTCCCATGAAGCTTTTGATGAAGGTTATTATGTTCGCCTGTTGAGAAAGTTTATGGAGAAGAAGCCGGAGAAAATCTGGAAGGCCCTGGAGCAGGAATTCGCGGATTGTTACACTTTTGATGTTCTCGATGAAAAACCTGAAGAAGAAATTCCCGAGCTTGATCCGGAGGTGGCAAAACAACTCGAGCGTGCCCTGACGCTGATCAGCAAAAAAAAGATCGATGCCGCGGATAAAATTGTCTGCAATCTACTGGAAAATCATGCAGATATCGACCTTGTTCAGTTTATGGCCGGTTATGTCCTCATGGAACGTCAAAATCCGGTAGGTGCTCTGGCTCGCTTTGATAAGGCGATCGAGCTTAATCCGAATTCAATTGACGCCTGGTTCCATAAAGGACTTCTCTTTGAGAAACTGGCGGATATAGGTGAGGCCATCATAGCGCATCGCAAAGTGTTGGAACTGGCTGATCCCAAGGATCCGCTGGTCGAAGTGTCACGGGAAATCCTGGAAGATTATGCGCAGACCCTCAAGGAAAAAGGGACGACCCCCGACGGTTATATTCGCGGAAAAGAAATTTTCGAGCACGCCGTTACCGCCATGGAAAAACATAAATGGGAAGAAGCGATCACCGGATTGGGCAAAACCATATCGATCCATTCCCGCCATGTCCAGTCCTATGGGAATCTCGGCATTTGCTATGGCTACCTGGGCAGGAAGAAAGAGGCCCTTGAGGCGTTCGACAAGGCGCTGGAAATCGATCCTTTGTATGAACCGGCTATAAAAAACCGGGCTCTGATCCGGAATTTGCAGGAAGGTGAAAAACCGTCATCAGAATTGAAAATCATTGATTTCTACGAAAACCGATCAAAAGCTGGGGCGGCCGGGGATTTTCTTGCAAAGGATCTGGGCCGACTGATGGGGCAGCAGGAATTCTCGTCTTTGAAAGAGGCCCAGGAATTCGCGGATCGATATATCGAAAAATTCAATGAAACTCCGTCCGATGATTTCCATGGGCTATCGCCGAAACAGATCGGTCGGTTGATCAACGAGCCATTCACCGTGCCGA
>CAZIPU010000101.1:0-7661 GCA_964541005.1 uncultured Syntrophales bacterium
CGACGCCCTACGGTTCCTGGACGTCGACGACGCCGGTGGGGCCGTCATTGCCGGGCAAGCCCGGCGACAGCAAGAACATGCCGGTGGTGATGATGATGCACAACTGCGAGTACGTGGCGACGGCGGTGATGGCGAACATCGAGGACTATCACCGGAAGCTGGCGAAGGCGATTGCGGCGTCGAAGAAGGGCTTTGCGTACATGCACATCTTCTCACCGTGTCCGACGGGTTGGCGTTATCCCCAGGACAAAACGATCGAAGTTCAACGGCGTGCGGTGGGCTGCAACTTCTTCCCCCTGTGGGAGTACGAGAAGTCGACAGGCCAGATGAACTTTTCGAATCCGGAGCTGATCGCGCATCCGACGCATACGCTGAAGGATTACCTGAGCATGGTCGGCAAGTTCCGTCACCTGAGCAGGGAGCAGATCGCGCACCTGCAGCATACGCTGGATGTGCGGCTGAATCTTCTGAAGAACATTGCGGTGAACTCGCCGGATAAACTGGTTCCGAAGAATGCGGCCTGCGGCTGCTGAGAATCTTTTTGAGAAGGGGTCCTTTACATTTCAAGGACTTCTTCTCTATTTTCATGATTATTTCCCTCTGCTGGATGTCTTAATCTGTCATCGCGACTTGGTTTCGAAGTGATTTCTTTTGGATACATGCTTGTTTTATTAGCATATTTGCGATTAATATGTGCTATGTAACAGATTAAATGGAGATGATGACTTTGTGGTGCGTTAAAATTTCGACTTCGATCAGGAAAGGAGAAATTGTATGGAATTCAGCGATGTCGTCAGGGGAAGAAGAAGTGTCCGGCGGTTCAAACCGGATCCGGTTCCCAAGGAAAAGCTGGAAAAGATCCTGGAAAGCGCCCAGTGGGCCATTTCCGCCATGAACCGCCAGGACTGGTATTTTGTTGTTCTCCAGGGGCAGCAGAAAGAAGGGCTGCTGCGAATCTTTTCCGAGGCCTTCGAGGAAATGAAACCCATGCTGGAGCAGGCCTTCGCCGGGAAGACGGACTTCATCGATGGCGTGAGAAAGTTCTTTTCCACCTATGGCGGAGCCCCGGTGATCGTTCTGGCCTACGCGGGGACGCGGCCCACGGGAGAAAGCGATCCCATGAGCACGGCGGCGGCAGTGCAGATCCTGCTTCTCTCCGCCTATGAAGCCGGCCTGGGTGCCGTCTGGACCGACGGGATCCTTTTCCGGGAAAATGAAATCAATCAGTATGTCGGCCTCGAAGGGAAAAAGCTTGTCTGTGCCATTCCGATTGGTGTTCCAGATGAAGCGCCGAGAACACCTCCCCGCCGGGAAGGGCGTATTAAGTGGATGGGGTTCGATTGATGTGTTGAGGTCCGTTTCAGCCGGTATTCCCGAACCGTCAGAAAGGCGGCGAGATTTTCACCGGAGATACTCGGGAATCTGTACGGCGATTACTTCACCGGTGGCGCAGGTTTGACCTTTTGAAGACAAGGTGACATCGACGACAATCCTGCGCCCCCTCATTTCCCTAACCTTGCCGCGAAGCTCCATGGGCGTGTCGATGGGAGTCGGACGCAGATAATCCACATGAAGGGACGCGGTAACATACCTTAAATGCGGTTCGGTTCCCATATTGCGGCCGGCTGCCCGGTAAGCGGCGGCCGCTGCCGTACCGGTACCGTGGCAATCGATGACCGACGCGATGATGCCGCCGTATACGTAACCCGTCATGGCCGTGTGATGAGGCAGGGGGACGAAACGGCAGACGGATTCCTCTCCATCCCAGTAACTTTTGATCTGCAGACCCTTTCGGTTCAGGCGGCCACAACCGAAACAGATGCTGTGAGCGTCCTCGTAACAATCCTGAAAAGCCTTTTCATCCATCTTTAATCTCCTGGAGATATGTTAAATAAAAAGATTTTTTGGCTGATGCCTGAAAATAACATTACGATACAGCCTCCAAGTCCGGCATGACACAGCCTGCCCCGCTTTTTTACGAGGCCGTCATTCTTCCCCTGCCCTGTCTTGGGGGGAATATTATTTGCCGTCAAGCTGATTATCAAGGCTTTTCAAAAACCGGTGTACTTGGCGGCCAAAAGATAGCGAGTCTGATCCGTTCAGGCTGCTGATTTCAGAATATAATCCAACACTTCATTGAGGCTTGGGAAAAGGCCGAACCCGTTTCCGGCATAGGCCCTGTTCCAGGGAAACATCAATCCCACCCCCAGGGCTCCGCATTCCGCGGCCTTTTGAAGAGCAGGCGGTGCATCGTCCACAACGACGTCAGCACGGTTGAAGAGAACGGTTTTGTCCAGGGAGAGGTGCAGGTCGTCATAGGGAAGCTGGTGCCGTGCAAGCCAGCGTTCCGTCGGCTGTCGCGTTGCCGGGATGCGGTGACTGGCAAGTGTGATATGGAAATCATGTTCCTTAAGTGACCGGAGGAAGTGTTGCGATTCCGGGTACGGTTGGTATTGATCGCTGTCCTGCCGGCAGTGAATCTTGGTGATAACGGTAAAAAAATCCGCCTCTGAACAGTATCCCTCCCAGATATCGAAGACCGACCAATGATCAGGCGTCGGGAAATGTTCGTTGATCTTTTTCAGCTCCTGGAAAAGGGCGTCGCTGAACTGCCAGAGGGTATTGTCAATATCGATAATTGCGATTTTACTCATTTACAATTTTGGCATTTTTGTGGCAGTGCCTTTAACGGTCGTAGCGCCAGGGGACGTCCTTGTATTCCAGGTAATTATTCAGGGCCTGCCTCAGGGTTTCGACCGTATGTTCCGCGCAGTGGAGGCTTTCTTCCGGAAGACCCTCCAAGAGGTCAAGGATGTCCTGCCCCGTGATGGCCATGGCTTCGGCGACGGTTTTGCCCAGAGCCAGTTCCGCACCCGAATTCCCCGCCGCGATGGCATTGATGCATCCGTCCGTCTGGAAACGCACGTCCGTGATGCGATCGTCCCGAACCATGAGAGAGAATTCCATCTGATCGCCGCAATCCCTTTTTATACAGGCAAAGCCGTCCGGACGGTCGATCTTTCCCATGCGGGTAGGCTGGAGCCAGTAACGGATGACTTTTTCCGAATATTTGTCCCGCATCTCTTCCGACAGGGCATCCTGGACCGCGTTGATCAACTGATTTATTTTTTCATCGTTCATATGATCTGCCTTTACGAGACGGCGATTCTCAAGGTTCCGCCCCGTCCCAGAATGTCGTGGAGGTGGACATATCCCTGAATGACGCGGTCCTCGTTGATGACGACCAGGGTGGTAATTTCATCCCGCTGCATGAATTCGATCGTTTCGGCAATGAAAGTGTCTTCCGATATGGTTTTGGGATTGTGTGACATGTGGCGGTCAACGCTTGTATTGACGAACTCCCGGCCGCTTCTGATCAGCCTGCGGACATCACCGTCCGTTAAGATGCCCTGCAACCTGTTGTCCCGGTCCGCGATGAGGACAAACCCCTTGTTTTTCTCGTCTATGGCCTCGACAGCATCGAGAAAGGATGTTCCCATGGAGACACAGGGAATGTCCTTTCCCCGTATCATCACATCTCTGACCTTGGCCCGCAGCCGGGCGCCCAGGTTTCCGCCGGGATGAAACCGGTAGAAGTCACGTTCGTTGAAATTGCGTTTTTCCACGAGGGCGATTGCCAGGGCGTCTCCCATGGCCAGTGAGGCGGTGGAACTGGAGGTGGGTGCGAGGTTGAATGGACAGGCCTCTCTTTCCACGCCGACATCGATGAAGACATCGCTGCATCGGCTCAACGTGGAATCCGAACGGCCGGTTAATGCGATCAGGGGCACGCCGATCCGGCGGATACTTTCGATAATCAGATTCAGTTCACTCGTTTCGCCGCTGTTGGAAATGGCGATCATCACGTCGTCTTTCGTCACGATTCCAAGATCACCATGCAATCCCTCGACCGGGTGAAGAAATATGGCCGGTGTTCCCGTACTGGTCATGGTTGCCACAATTTTTCTCCCGATCAGACCGGACTTTCCGATTCCGGTGACAATGACCCGGCCTTTCGAGCGATAGATCAGGTCAACCGCCCTCGAGAAGTTGTGGTTGAGCTTCGGTATAAGCTGGGTGATACTTTCCGCTTCGATTCGCAGCACTTCCTTGGCCTGCCGAACCGCTTCATCTTCGTTTTTCTCAAGTTGACTCGACATATGATATCAACACGCTTTCATTTCAAATATTTGGGACGATAGCAAAATGGTAAAAACCACGTTCGGCGAACGCTACCAAAAAAAAGCGGACAACTCAAGTGCGTTTTTCCCCGGGGTAAAAAAGTTTTGACAGGCCCCCCATTTTTATATAAACAAAAGTCGGTTTTTTTAAGTTGTCATAACATGTCACATAATGTGTACCCCATGACAGAATGGCAGAACTTCCGAATAACAAAAGGAGGGGCTTCATGAAGCATCGGCGGACGTTTATATGGATAGGATTGCTGGTCCTGTCCCTGATCATTGGAATCCAGACGCAAGCCTTTTCAGCCCAGCAGTACCGGGTTAAAAAAGGAGATACGTTAGTTTCGATTGCGAAGAGATACGGGGTGTCCGTAAAATCTCTGAAACAGGCCAATTGCCTGCAGAGAAGTGACCTTAAACTGAAGCAAACCCTGGTCATTCCTGCTGATAAATCGAGAAGCGCCAAGAATCGAAAGGTTGCTTCGTCCAAATCGAAAAGCGATAAGAAACCAAAGGTCGTTTCATCTACTGCGGGAAAGAAAAAGGGTACTTCGTATTATACGGTCAGGAAAGGGGATACTTTAGCCAAGATCGCGAAAGCAAAGGGTATTTCGGTTTCCAAACTGAAGGCCATGAATCATCTTCGGGGAACGGCCCTGAAAGTGGGCCGAAAATTGATTGTGGCAGAAGCGGCGACGCCGAGGGCCCGGCCGGTTCAGGAACAGCCCGAGCCCCAGCCGAATCCGGAAGCCGTTGATGTAAAGCCCCTCGAAGAGGATCTCGCTCCCATGACGGAACAGGAATGGGACGAAATAACAAAAGATCAGGGCAAAAATAGCGAATTTCTGGGAAGATGGAGAAGCGCCAAGGAAAGGCAGCTTCTGGTCAAGGTGGCGTTAGGATTTATCGGGGCGCCCTACCGTACGGGTGGCGATACCGTCAGGGGCCTTGACTCCTCCGGGTTCGTGCAGAAAATATACGAGATATTCGATGTAAACCTGCCGAGAACCGCTTTGGAGCAGTCCCGCCTGGGGAAAAAGGTGGACCGGATGGAACTGCAGGAGGGGGATCTTGTTTTTTTCTATGACCGCCGTTCGGCAGGTGTTGTCGGGATCTATATCGGCAACAATAAATTTGTTCACGCCGCATCCGATGGAAAACGGGAAGTCAGGATCGGCTACCTGAATGATCCGAATTCCGAGAAGAATTTTATCAAGGCAGTACGATTAAAGACTTTGGAAAGCGGGGGCTAACAAATCGGTATTATTCGAATATATTGATAAAGATGATTGAATGAAACCGGAAAGGGACAGATTTCTGTCCCTTTTTTATCACCGCGGGGCATCGATTTTTGAAAGTTTCCGGGTACGTCCACAGGGGGTGAGATAATTATTTGAGATGAGGGCAATCTTTTTATCCGATGCGCATCTTCGACGGGAGGGAACGGAAAATTACCGTTTTCTGCTTCAGTTCTTCGAAGAACTGAAAAAGGACATCGGAAAACAGGTGAAAGAGAAAACGCCGCCCGCGGCAGCGGCATCGCCGGCACGTGAGACAAGACCGATCGAGGCCCTCTACCTGATGGGGGATTTCTTCGATTTCTGGTTCGGGAAAGGTGATTGCTACTATCCGGGATTTAACAGCATTATCCGGTCCCTTAGAGAAATGAAGGAGCTGGGGGTCCATATCCATCTCTTCGAAGGAAACCATGATTTCTTTCTCGAAGATTTTTTTACGGATCGCCTGGGGATTAAGGTATACCGGGACGACGCGTCGATCGATCTGGACGGACATCGTATCTACGTGGCCCATGGAGATCTGGTGGACCGTTCCAACCGGAGTTACCTGCTTTTGAGAAAGTTTCTCCGGAGCCGCTTTGTTTACGCGCTTCAGGGGATCCTTCCCTCCCGGCTGCTCTGGCGGATCGCCCTGGTCAGTTCCGATGCGAGTAAGGCCATGTGGGCGGATTCGGGGAAGAAGTTGACGGACAAGATGTGCCGGTTTGCCCTCGAGAAGGGCGCTCAGGGTTACGACGGGGTCATTCTGGGACACAGCCACCAACCCCTGTTATGGGAATTCGCCGTTTCGGGGGAACGAAAAGCGCTTGTAACCCTGGGCGATTGGCTTTCCCATCGTTCGTACCTGGATTATACGGATGGCCGGTTCAGCTTGAAGTATTATAAAAACGCGCTGAATCGTGATAATACGGAAAAAAGTGATTTCTCATTCGGTTGATTGAAAGAGTCAGAAAAAATATAGACAACCACCAATCGTTATGCTAAGCAGCGATATCTTTTTTTGAATATTATAATTGAATTCCGGGAGCTTAAGTCCTGTTCCGGCGTGATATAAACAACTAAACTAATAGGATAGATGTTGATGAAGAAGACGATGAAAACGGACAAAGGTTGTGGGGAATCGGCAATCAAGGAGTTTGAGAAGCCGGGCAACGTTTATGTGCCTAAAAAGATATTTTTTACGAAGGGCGTGGGAAACCACAAGGAGGAACTTCATTCCTTCGAACTGGCCCTTCGTGATGCGGGGATTGAAAAGTTCAATCTGGTCCAGGTCTCGAGTATTATGCCCCCAGGCTGCAAGGTCGTTTCCAGAACGGCCGGTCTCAAGGAGATCAAGCCCGGTTCCATTGTTTACTGTGTCATGAGCCGCTGTTGCAGCAACGAGCCCCGCCGTCTTCTTGCCGCTTCGGTCGGATGCGCCATCCCGGCGGACAAGAGGACCTACGGCTATATCAGTGAGCACCATTCCTACGGGCAGACGGAGCGGCAGGCCGGAGACTATGCCGAGGATCTGGCGGCGGCCATGCTGGCGTCGACCTTGGGGATTGATTTTAACATCGATGAAAGCTGGGACGAAAAGAAGGAAATATTCAAGATCAGCGGGAAGATCGTCAGTACCCGCAATATCACTCAGTCCAGTATCGTCAAATCGAACGTCTACACGACGGTCGTCGCCGCCGCGGTATTTGTTTTTTAGCCGTTATACTTGAAAGTCATTCATTTCTTCCCGGATGATGCCGTAAAGCGATGCAAATTCCGGGAGGAGGTGACTTTCCTCTATTCCCTCTGATCTGAGCGGTTCCGGGTAATTTACCCATTCACCGAATTTCTTCTCCGATGGACCCAGGTTGCTTTGGATATCATCGGAGGTACCCATAATACGTTATAGATGTGAATATATAAGCACGGTGACGCAATCAAAAGAACAGCCATGAGCTTTCCCCGGTTGGGACGCATTCAAATATAAAGGAAATGATGGCGCCTGCCCTATTCAGGATGATACAGTCCCGCAGGTGTGTTCAAAACCGGTTTTTCATCTTTTCAATCTGCCTGTCGTGAAGCCGGGAGAGGGTGAACAGGGCCAGGGTCGCCCCGCATAAGGCCATGAACATGTCCCATTGGGTGTCCCAGTCGTCTCCCTGAGTTCCCAGAAACGCATCAGACGCCTGGCCCAAAATGA
>CAZIPU010000102.1:0-7545 GCA_964541005.1 uncultured Syntrophales bacterium
GGTGAATCCAATCCCTCAAAACACCGTTTCTGATGAATGATTGTCTTACGGAAAATGATTGTCTTACGGAAAAGGAATAATCCCGGCGGCAATCGCCCCCGTTGCGACGGCCATCAGCGACAATCCCGCCACCGTCCGCCCTGCAATGCGGTGGATCATTCTCATGCGCTTTTTATTGCCGACCCGTGTCTGGAGCAATCCCGCCACAAGCGTCGCCATCATAAGACCGACAACCACCACACCCAGCCGGGTATGGGGAACGGACAAATGACCGCGACCGGAGAGTTCGACCATCAGGACTCCGGCCATGCCGCCGGCCATGAAAAAGATCGTGGACAGTCCTCCCAGCATTTTATGAAGACGGAACCACCAGATCTTTTTTTTCAGATACCGCACCGTGATCACCCCTCCGGCAAGAAGGACAAAACCCAGGGGCATCAGGAGCAGGTGAATGAAAAAGAATATTTCCATGGCAGTCTGCTTCCTTCAAATAGAGCGGTCGGTCTTCTCTTCTTATGACGCTTTTTTCGCCGCCGGAATGGTCAGGCTCTCTATCCGGTCTCCGTACATGCTGCAATAGGCGGTGATCACCAGCGTATCTCCCGGCAACGCCGGAATGTCATAGGTGTAGGTGAACTCGTCTCCCGGCTGGCTCGTGTAGGAATAACTTGCCAGGTTTTTTTTGTTCTTTGTAACGGCAATGGTTTTGATGTAATGCCAGCTTGGCGAAAATGAGGAATGCAGGATCGTCACCTTCAGGACTTTTGCCGCGGCATCATAGACCAGGGTCACTTTCTTCGGCGGATGCGCGGAAACCTCTGCCGGCCAGAAGCCTGACAAAAGAATCATTGACATGAATAACAACATGATTTTACCTATTGAATGACCGTTTCCCCGTTTAGAAGTCCGATTCGTGTTGCTCGATTTTCTCTTTAGAGACATGGCATACCTCCTTGCAAATGGATTGCTTTTACATTGCACCAGACAGGATATTTAACGGTTTACATGGAAAAAAACTTTTTATGGGAACGAAAACGTTGTAATAACGTACTCTAAATCACAGCCCATTACAAGGTACAATTTTAAAGAGGTCGGTCACGTGTCGGACGAAACATTCATGAAACGAGCCCTGGAACTCGCCCGCAGGGGCCTGGGACGGGTCAGCCCCAATCCCATGGTGGGCGCGGTCATTGTTAAAAACGGTCGGATCATTGCCGAAGGCTATCATCGCCGGTATGGAGAGGCCCACGCAGAAATCAACGCCATCAACGCGGCCCAAGCACCCCTGGAAGGCACAACCCTCTATGTTACCCTCGAGCCCTGCCATCACCATGGAAAAACGCCGCCCTGCGTCGAAAGGGTCATCGCATCTAAATTCTCCAGGGTCGTCGTCGGCATGGTAGACCCCAATCCCCTGGTCGCCGGGAAAAGCATCACCGCCTTGAAAACGCACGGAATCGAAACCACCGTCGGTGTTATGGAGGGAGCATGCCGGGAATTGAACGAGACCTTTATCAAATACATGGAAACCGGGATCCCCTTTGTCACGATCAAGTTCGCCCAGACCCTGGACGGCCGGATCGCCACCTCGACGGGACACTCCCGGTGGATCAGCGGAGAACAATCCCGCCGGTTCGCCCACCAGTTAAGAAGCCTCCATGACGCCGTTTTAGTAGGTGCGGGAACAGTCGTCAAAGACGACCCGGAATTGACCGTCCGCCATGTCAAGGGACGAAATCCTCTGCGGATCGTCGTCGATCCGGCCTTGAAGATTCCCCTCGAGGCAAAAATTCTCCGGGATCAGGACCGGGCCGCCACGGTCATCGTTACCCGTACCGATGCCTCCCCGGAAAAATGCCGTCAAATCGAGTCGATGGGAATCGGACTCCTTCCCTTCGGGGACAAGAGCGCGGATCTGTTTGATTTGAAGCACCTATTCAGTCGTCTGGGAAAACAGAAAATCTCGTCTATTCTGGTGGAGGGAGGCTCGGGAATCATCACCTCCGTTTTGCAGCAAAGTCTGGCCGACCGGGTGGTGGCGATCATTGCCCCCAAAATTGTCGGGAATGGGCTCAGCACGGTGGGCGACCTGGGAATTGATTCGATGGATAAAGCCCTGGGGCTCACCTTCAAAAAGGTTTCCCGGAGCGGTCCCGATATGATCCTCGATGGAAGAATGAAATAGGCTCATCCGGCAATCCATGGGGAATCAACAGGCACGATTGGACGACGGAAACAGAATGCATCAGGATCATCTCCACCTCTGGCAGCACGGACACACATTCGGCCAGGAACGGAAGAAACCGGGAGAGCCGCGTACGCTCATGGTCATCGGAATCACCGCCACCATGATGGCCGTCGAGATCATTGCAGGGATCCTTCTGGGTTCGATGGCCCTGCTGGCGGACGGCCTGCACATGGCATCGCATGCCGTGGCGCTGAGCATCAATGCCTTCGCGTATCTGTACGCAAGACGGCAGGCACACAACGCCGATTACAGTTTCGGTACCGGCAAGGTCAACGCTCTGGGAGGGTTTACCGGCGCCTTGCTGTTGATGCTGTTCGCCCTTCTGATGGTGGGGGAAAGTTTCAGCCGGTTTATCCATCCGGTGCCCATCATCTTCGATCAAGCAATCCTCGTCGCCGTGCTGGGTCTGGCAGTCAACGGCGTCTGTGCTTTTATCCTGAGCACGGGCGATCATCATGAACAGGGTCACCCCCATCCAAAGCATTCTCACGATCACAATCTTAAATCGGCCTACCTGCACGTGATGGCCGACGCCCTCACCTCCATACTGGCGATTTTCGCCCTCCTGGCGGCAAAATATTTCGGGCTTCTCTGGATGGATCCGGCCATGGGTATCCTGGGTGCAATACTCGTGTCCCTCTGGTCAATTGGCCTGCTGCGCACAACCAGCGGCGTCCTGCTTGACCGGCAAGGTCCGGAGAGAATCCGCCGTAAGATCAAAGACTGCATCGAAGAGGACAACGACAGCAGGATCGCGGACTTACACCTGTGGTCGATCGCCCCGAACGTCTATGCCGCAGTCATCGTGGTCCTGGCACACCACCCCTTGTCGCCGAATCAATACAAGGCACGCATTCCCACGAATCTCGGACTGGAGCATGTATCGATCGAAGTTCATCAATGTGAACAATGCGAGATCCGTTAACACCATCATGTTTTCCCGAGATCGCAATGGCTTCCAGAAATGAGTTTGACATCTTGTTGAAAGGGTCTATTCGATCGATTCTGATAAGCGCTTCGCCGCAGCAATGCCGTCCAGAGCGGAGCTGATAATTCCCCCGGCATAGCCGGCGCCTTCCCCACATGGATAAACACCTGTTATTCCAGGACATTGCCCATCATCACCCCGCTTGATGCGAACGGGTGACGAGGTGCGGGTTTCGACGCCGATCAGGACCGCCTCTTTACAGATGAAACCGGGCATCTTGTGCTCGAAGAGTCTGAATCCTTCCTTCATGGCATCCGCCACAAAAGCTGGAAGAATCTCCCGGAGTACGGCCGGACGGACTCCGGGACGAAAACTGGTCGTATGCGGCAGTTCCGCCTCGCGGTCAGCGATGAAATCCTGGAGCCCCTGGGCGGGGGCATGGTAATTTCTTCCTCCACGGACAAACGCGGTTTCCTCCCATCGCCTCCGAAAGGAAAGCCCAGCCAGGGGATCACCTGTTTCCGTGGAAAAATCCTCCGTCCGAATGGTAACAACGACAGCACTGTTGGCGAACGGACCGTCCCGGAGCGCATCGCTCATGCCATTGGTGACGATTCTCCCCTCGTCGGCGCTGGAACCGATCACCTTTCCTCCAGGGCACATGCAGAAAGTATAGACGCCCCGGTCCATGACCGGAACCTGGGCGGTCAAGGCATACTCCGCGGGCGGCAAAAGCGGATGGCTGCACCAGGGACCGTACTGAATCCGGTTCATCAGATCCTGGGGATGCTCGACCCGAAGCCCCATGGCAAACGGCTTGGGTTCCAGGATAACGCCGCTTTCCCGCAGCATCCGGTAGGTGTCATCGGCGCTTTGTCCCGGAGCGAGGATCAGGTGGCGGGTTTTGATTTCTTCCGCGTTGTTGACCATGACGCCATCCAGACGTCCCTGATGGAATTGCAGACCGCTCATTGCAGCGTGGAAACGGATTTCGCAGCCCAGGTCCATGAGCCTTCGTCTCAGGTTGACAACGACTTTCCGTAGCTTGTCCGTTCCGATGTGGGGTTTTGCGTCCGTCAGGATCTCCGTCGGGGCGCCCATCTCGACTAGGATTTCCTTCACCCATCTCGTCAGGGGGTTTTTCGCCCGGCTTGTCAGTTTCCCATCGGAAAAGGTGCCCGCACCGCCCTCCCCAAACTGGACGTTGCTCTCCCGATCCAGGACCCCCTTTTCCCAGAAGCGGTTCACCGCCTTGATGCGATTGCCCACATCCCCTCCCCGCTCCAGCAGGAGAACAGGAATTCCCTGACCGGAAAGGCTCAGGGCGGCGAAAAGCCCGGCGGGACCGCTTCCTACGATGACAGGACGGCAGTCCGGCTTTTTTCTGCGGCCCCAGGTCAAGGGGGTAACCGGAACCGGGACTTCAGAAACGGTCACACCCTGAAAGGTTCCCGATGAAAGTTGGATGGAATCAGGCAGTTCAATCTCGACGGTGTAAACAAAACGGGGCGGCCGGTTGCGCCGGGCGTCCAAGGATTTACGAATGACCCGGAACGACATCCAGGAAGACGGCTCTATCTCCAGCCGTTTCGCCGTTTCCGCCTTGATTTGTTCTTCCGCTTCATGAAGCGCAAGGGAAAGTCCCGTTATCTGGTAACGCATGAATTATTAAAGCTCCGTTAATTGTTTACGATTGAGCATCGCCCCCTGAGTGAATGACGCTCAATCCGCCCCCGCAAAAGCATGTTCGGCTTCTGCCTGGAGAAAATTCCCTTGTCCCTGGTACTTCGGGGAAAAATGGAAAAGCGTCATTCTCTTCACGCCCGCCTTTTTTGCCAGAATCCCCGCCTGGCGGGCCGTCAGGTGATACTTTTCTGCCGCCCGTTTCTCGTCCTCATGCAGAAAGGGCGCCTCGATGAAGAGCAAATCTGCCCCTCCGGCAATCGCCAGCATCCGGGCTTCATTGCCGGGACTCCAGACGGCATCGGCGATGTAGGCGATCTTCATCCCCCGGGTGATCAGAACCAGTTTCTCCCGCAGCTCACCGAGGGAGAAATACCGTTCCCGGGACCTTCCGTCGCTTTGATCGTGCCAGAAAGCCCGGATAGGCGTCTCCGGAGCCGCATTTTGAGCGATCCTTTCCTTCAGCACCATCAGCCAGGGACCGGGGGGAATGCCCATCGCTTGCAACACATCCTTCCGGATATTAATCCGGAACTTCTCCTCCAAGGCAAAAGCCAGGCAGGGAATACGGTGATCCAAAACCTCCGTTCTCACCCGGTAAAAGGGATCAGCACAAAGGACGCCTCCCACGACTTCCCCTTTCTCAGTCCCTTCTTTTCGGAAGGCACGGCGGCAGGTAAAACAGGCCGTTTCCTTTCTTTCTCCCAGCACTTCCGTCACAACCAGATTGAAATCGTTCTCGTAATTCTCGACCAGATTCCAGGTATAACTGCCAAGGCGGTTTTCGACATGGCGCAGAAATCCCTCGGGACCGAAGAGCCGGATGGTCCGATCCCGTCCCAGACAGACGCGGACCAGGTGATCGAAGCCGACAAAATGATCCATATGGGTATGGGACACGAAAATCTGCCTGACCTTGAGCAGGTTACGGGGCGAAAGCGCGCGCAGATCCCCCAGATCGAAGAGCAGGGCTTCCCGCCGGTGCTTCAACTCAACAAAAACCCCCGGGTCATCGAAAGGATCGTTGATCAGCCGGGCATCAAACATGAAAATACCTCCTTGAGACAAGAAAATAGCAGACAATGATCTTTTTCGCCACGATGGATCGGAATGGAAAATCGGCAGAATGAGACATTCTTCTCAGAATCACGGCGTAACAACTTCATCTTGACATTCTTGTATGCATGCAGGAAAAAGAGCGAAAATAAAATCAGATGTCTGTCATGATGACCATTTCAGCAGAAAAGGAAAATGCACTCCAGGAGAGGATGGCTAAACTCGGGATCCGGGAAGAGGATCTCCGGGAAACCTTTATCCGCTCCTCCGGTCCCGGCGGTCAGAAAGTCAACAAAACCGCCACCTGCGTCTACCTGGTTCACATTCCGACGGGTCTGTCCGTAAAATGCCAGCAGGAACGTTCACAAACGCTGAACCGCTTTCTTGCCCGGCGACTTCTGCTGGACAGAATTGAGCGACTCCAGGAAGGAATTCTGAGATCGGAAAAGGAAAAAATCGAGAAAATCCGCCGGCAAAAAAGACGCCGGTCGAAACGGGCGAAGGAAAAGATTCTGGAAGATAAAAGGCAGACGGCGGAAAAGAAAATATTGAGGGGCAGACCCCGCCTGGATGAATCAGAATGAATCAAGAATAAAAAAAGGGGGAAAGAAGACGCTTAATTTCGCTCCTTTCCCCCTTAATAATAACGAATAACGATGTGTTACCTTATCCGATCAATTTCACCATCGGATTCATAATATTAAAATTAAGAAAAAACATTCAAAGGGTTGCTTTACCTTAACCGATTCCGATCAGCTTCAGCATCGGGTTCGCGTAAAGGAGAATCAACGAAACAACCAACGCGTAAATCGCGCAGGATTCCGTCATGGCCATACCAACCATCATGGTCAACATGATCTTGCCCTGAGCTTCGGGATTCCGACCTACTGCCACGCTACCGCCGCCGGCTGCCTGTCCCATACCAGCACCTGCTCCGCTTGCACCCACACCAATCGCGATACCTGCGCCGATCAGACTGCATCCCAAAACAATCGCTTTCGTGTAATCAACTGCGCCTGCCGGAGCTGCCTCTGCCGCTAACGCCATGGTTGCCGATGCCAGAAATGCAATCACTGTCCAGAAACTGTACCTTAATACGTTCTTCATTTGTTCCTCCTGTTTAATTTTTTTTGTTTTTTCGATTAAAAAACAAACCAGAAATCCCTTTTACACCTCCTTCCCTCAATTTTTATTCCCTAATTCCGGTAATGATCCGGAAGAATCCCACCATTAGTAACATTTCCTATTGGAGGCGGAACAAAATGTCAAGCAAAAAATCCTCTCTGCGAACGGGAAAGAGCATGGTTCTCGGCTAAAGCCCGGCGTCAAGGCAGTTTTTCCCTTAGATGAGGAGGTCGGCCGTGAAAGCCATCGGACGGAAGCACCCGGCAATTCCGGAGGCACGCGACTTTTTTCTATCCGAGCCATTTCGGGTAAGTGATGTATGCCTGAACCTATCCTGCCTGAGGAAAATCTCTTCCCGGTTCTTCTTCCATTCCCTGGATCCTGTCAATCATTTTACCCCGGAAACGGAAAAAAGCGGCTGAACAAATAAAGGACGAAGGGAATGGAAAAAAGGGAGAACAGAAAGCTCCCCACGATGAATTGACTGCACAGAACCCGGTTTCCT
>CAZIPU010000103.1:0-7521 GCA_964541005.1 uncultured Syntrophales bacterium
GGCCATTTCCAGGGGATCTTCCGAGTAAACCGTGACACGGTTGAAATCGCCCTGCAGAAGCCTGACGCATTTCCCGTCATGTAAATCGATGGCCGGTATGACAATCACTTGCATTCCTCTCTAAAAAAAGATCGGAATTTCCGAATCCCGGAAATTCCGCTGCGATGAACCGAATATCACTGTTGCCGCTCAACTTTTAATTATCGCGCTCCGGGAAAGCTCTGCATAATCTGCTCAACGCCCTCTTCGGCCAAATCCTTCGCCGTCACCCACTGGCCCTTTTCCTTGACAAAGAACCGAAATTGGAAAAGATTTTCCATCAGGGAACGCTGCGTCTTGTCAAAAACCGCCCTCCAGCTTCGCTTGCCTTCCTTGGTATCCACCAGTTGAATTTCAAACGCAACCGACGCGGGTTTTTCGACGGCATACGCCGTTCCTTTCCGCTCGTTGTAGCGATAGACATAACCCACCAGAATCGCGTCCGCATTCAGTTCTTTCCCCAATCTGCGGATCAGGTCCGCTTCTTTTGTGGAAATGGATTCCGTGGCGAGCCGCCGGTAAAGACCATTGGTTTCATCGACAGGAATCACCTCTATCTTCCTGTTCTCCTGCATTTTCTTCAGGAAAAGCGATTCGACGGTATTTTCAGCGCTGTCGGCACTCAGGTCGGTCTGACCCGCAATATCCCGCGGCACCAGCTGACCCATGACATCCTCGGGATTGGCCTGCTGAAAAGGCAGCACGGCAATCCGCTTATAAAGCCCTCCCGTTCCGGAGAGGCTGACCGAAGTGGACGGTGCCGCACAACTGCAAAGAAAGATGGCCCCAAAAAGAAGGGTTACCAACCTGAAAACGGATCTGCCAATCGTTGTCATCTTTTCTCCTGTTTGTTCATTTAATCCAAACTTCCCTTGGTAGAGAGAACGCCGGACATTTGGCGTTCCACCGCCACGGCCTCTTTAAAGGCATGGGCAAACGCCTTGAAGATGGCCTCCGCCATGTGATGTGTATTTCTACCATACAGGACATTGATGTGCAAGGTGATGCCCGCGTGATCCGTAAAGGCCTTGAAAAATTCCCGCAGGAGAGAGGAATCGAATCCGCCGATCCGCCGATCCTTCAGCGATGAATGGTACACCAGGTACGGCCGTCCGGAAATGTCCACCGCCACGTTGCACAGGGTTTCATCCATGGGAATGGAAACGGCCCCGTAACGCCTGATCCCGCCTTTATCTCCGAGGGCTTTCTTGACCGCCTCTCCGAGGCAAATCCCCAGATCTTCGGCCAGATGGTGATCATCAATATGGGTGTCGCCCTGGCCCCGGATAAAGAGATTAACCCCACTGTGCCGGGCAAAGAGATTCAGCATGTGATCGAGAAAGGGAATCGACGTCGCCAGGTCGGCCGTTCCGTCACCATCCAGGTCAATGGAAAGGTTAATCTCCGTTTCCGATGTTTTACGGCTGATTTCGCCCTTTCTTCTCATTTGGCTCACCTTCAGATCACCTTATTGAGGGGATACTCGATAATCCCTTCCGCCCCCGCTTCCTGAAGCAGGGGAATCAAATCCCGGACGATACTCTGCTCGACAATGGTTTCCACGGCATACCATTCTTCCGAAAAGAGCCCCGAAATGGTCGGCGCCTTCAGAGAGGGAAGCAGCAGGATGACCCTCCCCAGGTTATCCTTCGATACATTCATCTTCACGCCGACTTTCCCCATGGCCTGCAGGGAACCGTTGAGAAGAGACCGGATCTGCTCAATTTTCTGCCTTTTCCAGGGATCGTCCCAGGCCGCATGGTTGGCGATCAACTGGGTGTTCGTGGTCATCATTTCATGGACGATACGGAGCTTGTTGGCCCGGATCGTCGATCCCGTTTCCGTGACCTCGACAATGGCATCGACCAGGCCTTCGACGACCTTGGCTTCCGTGGCCCCCCAGGAAAATTCCACATGAACCTGGATGCCCCGCTCACTGAAATATTTCTTCGTAAAATTGACCAGTTCCGTTGATATCCGCTTACCCTGCATGTCTTCTATCGTCTTGATCGGAGAATCCTGCCTGACGACGAGGACCCACCGGGCGGGGCGTGCGGAAACCTTGGAATAGACAAGATCCTGAACGACAACCACTTTGGATTCGTTCTCCAGAATCCAGTCACGCCCCGTCAGTCCCAGATCGACATTGCCGTCTTCGACATAACGGGACATTTCCTGTGCCCGGACCAGGGTGCAGGAAAGCTCATCGTCATCGATATCGGGGAAGTAGCTGCGGCTGTCGTAAGAGATATGCCAGCCGGCCCGCTTAAAAAGATCGACCGTATTCGCTTCCAGGCTTCCCTTGGGAAGACCGATTTTTAACGTGTTCATTTGTATACTTCCCCCGGGTCAAATACGGGTTCTCCGATCACCTCGGTTTTGCCGTCGACCACTTTCCGGTAAAAACAGGACCGGTAACCCGTATGGCAAGCCGCGCCGCCGATCTGGTTTACCTTGAGTAGAATCGTGTCATCGTCACAATCGATGTAGACGGACTTGACGACCTGGACATTCCCCGACGTCTCTCCCTTCAGCCACAGGGCGTTACGCGAACGGCTCCAGAAGGTCGCCTTTCCCGACTCCAGGGTCTTCAGCCACGCCTGCCGGTTCATGTAGGCAAGCATCAGCACATCTCCCGTTTCGTCGTCCTGCACAATAACGGGTACCAATCCATTTCCTTTTTCAAAATCAGGTTCAACCATCCAAGATCACCTCTTTGTTGCATTGAATGGGGGAGAAGAGCCCTTCCCCAAGCCGTTCAGACTGGCGCATCGTAGTTGAACATTCCGTTTTTATCAAGTCTTTTTTAAGAATGATCTCCCGATTTCATCAATTATCTCCTGAGATTAAACCGGAGTTTCATCTTGCAAAGATGCCCTGTTTATGTTAACTGTTCCCCGTCCGGTACGCTTAATAACTTGTTCCCATTTCCGTCGTTCCGGACCACATTGAAACGGAAGAGGCAAAAATCATGGCACTTCTTATCGGGGGTATTGTTTCCGCATTTTTGGGTTTCGTCGGATTTGTCCTTTGGTTCGGCGATTTTCTGATTCTTCTGAAAGGGGGAATTCCCATTCTTCTGCTGGCCGGCGGATGTCTGGCAGCCTACATCGGGTTCGACGATCTTCAGGACAAACTGAACCGTGAAAGACAGGATCAGGAAGAAGCCGTCAACAAGGCACGGGAAGAAGCCGAAACCGCCCGGATCAAGGCGGAGCAGTACCGGGAGGAACTGGAAAAATTAAAGGAAACATTCAGGGGAAGCGCAGAAAATAATTCTTGACACCCAAAATAAAATACCTTAACAGTCCCAGAACTTACGGTTAAATCGTATTTACTTAAATTTATGAAGCATTTTAATACTCATAAAATCATCTCCCCTCACCGGCACATCCGATCGGCCACTTACTTGTATCCCCGCCTGCTTGTCTCTGTCCTGGGATAAGCAGGCTTTCAGAGTTTTACCCCCGTTTTTATTTCCTTGATCGTTTCCGTATTGTTTAAAAATTTGAAAAAAGGGAGGATCGTCACAATGATAAGAAAGTTATTCGTTCCAATGGTTCTTGTTTTTGTCCTTTCATGTTTCAGCCCTGTTTTTTTCTCCGGTTCCGCAGCGGAGGCAGCCGCCTACAACCTGACCTACAGTATCTTCTTCCCGGCAACACACGGTCAGGCCAAGGCCGGTGAGGCCTGGGCCAGGGAAGTCGAAAAAAGGACCCAGGGACGCGTCAAGATCACCGTGTTCGCAGCCGGCACCCTCACCCCCGCGGACCAGTGTTATGACGGCGTTGTCAAGGGCATATCCGATATCGGCATGTCCTGTTTCGCCTATACCCGGGGACGGTTCCCCCTGACGGAAGTGCTCGATCTTCCCCTCGGATACCCGAACGGAAAGGTGGCCACACAGGTCGCCAACGATTTCTACCGGATGTTCAAACCCAGGGAACTGGATGATGTCAAGGTTCTTTACCTGCATGCGCACGGCCCGGGCCTGCTCCACACGAAAAAACCCGTGGCGAAGCTGGAAGACATGCGGGGCCTCAAGATCCGCTCCACGGGTCTGAGCTCGAAGGTCGTCACCAGCTTGGGCGGTGTTCCCGTGGCCATGCCCCAGGGATCGACTTACGAGTCCCTGCAGAAGGGTGTTGTTGACGGCACCATCGGTCCCATCGAGGTGCTCAAGGGATGGAAACAGGGCGAGGTAATCAAAAGCACGACCAACTGCTCGGGAATCGGCTACACAACAACGATGTTCGTCGTCATGAACAAGAAAAAGTGGAACGCCCTCCCCAAGGACATTCAGAAGATCATCGAGGATATCAACAAGCAGTGGATTACCGTCCACGGCAACACCTGGGACAGCCTGGATCAGGAGGGCAAATCCTTTACCCAGAGTCTGGGCAACCGGATCATCCCCCTGTCCAAGGCCGAAAACCTGCGCTGGAAGAAAGCCGTCAGCCCCGTCATTAACGAATTCGTCACGTCCGCCAATGCGAAGGGTCTGCCGGGTGAAAAAGCCGTTAAAGAAACGGAGAAACTCATTAAGAAGTACGAAAAACCCGCCAGATAGGTATTCAATCATAATCAGGCCGGTGATGGGGGCATCCGCATAACCGGCCTGCAAATTTCCAATGCAGGGATCGGATGATGTTGAAGTTCGAAAGATGGATTCACAGCACAACGAAGGGCATTTCGTACATTTCCGGCATATCGGTTTTGATCATGATGATTCTCACCTGTGCCGACGTCCTGTTGCGCCTGTTCGGCCATCCCATCCCGGGCACCTATGAGTTGATCGGATTCCTTGGGGCAATCGTCATCTCTTTTTCCATGGCGTATACGTCGGTTGAACGCAGTCATATTGCCGTGGACATTTTTGTCGCGCGTCTCCCCCGAAAAGTGCAAATTGCCCTCGAAGGATTCATTTCCCTGGTTTCCGTTGCCCTTTTCGGCGTCATCACCCGGCAGTGTCAAATCTACGCCCTGGACCTGAGACAGAGCGGTGAAATATCCCTTACCCTGGGGATTCCGGTCTATCCGTTCGTTGCGGGCATCGCGATCGGCTGCGGCTTCCTCTGTCTGGTTCTCCTATTCGATGTCGTCAAATCCGCCAGGAGGGTATTCAAATGAGCCCGACCGAAGCGGGAATCATCGGATTTGTCGTTTTAGTCGGCCTGATGTTTCTGAAAATGCCCGTCGGCTTCGTGATGGCCCTGGTGGGCTTCGCCGGTTTCGGCATGCTCGTTTCCTGGGACGCATCCCTTAACTTGACGGCCCGGGACTTCTTTTCCGTCTTCAGTTCCTACAATCTGACCGTCATCCCCCTGTTCGTGTTCATGGGACAGTGCGCTTTCCATTCCGGCATCAGCACGCGTCTCTTCAACGCCGCCCACAAATTCATCGGCCACCTTCCCGGGGGCCTGGCCGTTGCCACGATCGGCGCCTGTGCGGCCTTTTCCGCCATCTGCGGATCGACCAGCGCGACCGCCGCCACCATGGCCTCGGTCACCCTGCCGGAAATGAAAAAATACAACTACGATCCGTCCCTGGCCACGGGGGTCGTCGCCGCCGGCGGCAGTCTCGGGATTCTCATCCCCCCCAGCACGATTTTCATCGTTTACAGTATCATGACGGAGCAGTCGATCGGCAAGCTCTTCATGGCCGGCGTCCTGCCCGGCATTCTCCTGTCCCTGCTGTTTGTCCTGACGATTCTCCTCTGGACCTTTCTGAAACCGGGGGTCGGTCCCCGGGGCCCCAAATCGACCCTGAAGGAAAAGATCGCCTCCCTGTCCGGTCTGATTGAAACCCTGATCCTGTTCATCCTCGTCATGGGGGGGCTTTTCATCGGTTTGTTCACCCCGACCGAAGCAGCCGGCGTGGGCGCCCTGGGCACCCTCATCATCGCCGTGGCGGGACGGAATCTTTCCTGGAAAGGCTTCCTGAAAACCCTGGACGACACGGCACGCATCACCTGCATGATCATGGTGATCGTCGCCGGAGCCACGATTTTCGGTCATTTCCTGGCCGTGACCCAAATTCCGACGGATATCGGCGCCTGGGTCGGCGGTCTTTCCCTGCCGCCCATGATCATCATGGCCATGGTGATTGTAGTCTATATCTTACTAGGCTGCCTGATGGACTCCCTGGCCATGGTCATGTTGACGATCCCGGTCTTTTTCCCTGTCGTGACAACCCTGGGGTACGACCCCATCTGGTTCGGCGTCATCATTGTCCTGGTGGCCGAGATCGGCGTCATTACCCCACCCATCGGCATTAACGTCTACGTGGTGGCGGGCGTAGCCCGGGATGTTCCCCTCCATGTGATCTTCAAAGGCGCCGTGTGGATGATGATGGCCCTGTTCACCACCGTATCTCTGATCATGTTTTTCCCGCAGATCGCCCTATTCCTGCCGGGCTTGATGAAATAGCCTCCCTGTTGAGAAACAGATGCGGAATGTGGTAGCTTGCCGTAGAGGCGTTTCTTCTATCGGGAAATATCTCCTTAATTTATCAAGGCAAAAAGGATCCAACCATGGAATTTTTCTTTCATCCCCAGGCCATTGCCGTCGTCGGGGCCACGGCCAACCCGGCTAAGGGCGGTTATGCCATCCTGCAGAATCTTCAGAACACCTATCGCGGCGTCGTTTATCCGGTCAATCCACGGTATGATCAAATCGAGGGTCTAACCTGTTATCCCTCCATCCATGCCATTCCCGGAAGACCGGACCTGGCCATTCTCTTCATTTCCGCCGAACAGATCATCACCGCCGTCGAGGATTGCATCGGCAAGGGCATTCCCGGCGTGATCATCGAATCCGGGGGATTCTCGGAAATCGGAGGAGACGGGACAGGCATGCAGTCCCAACTCTCGCTCCTGGCACAGAAAAGGGGAATTCGGATCTGGGGGCCGAACTGCATGGGCATCGTCGACGCCAGGGCGGGACATGTCTTTTCCTTCACGGACCCCCGGGTGCTGAGCCGTCACCTCAAACCGGGTCCTGTTTCCCTCGTTGTCCAGAGCGGCATGCTCTCCGCCGGTTTCGTGGTCGATCTCCTGTCCCACGAGACATCGGGATTCAACAAGATCTGTTCCATCGGCAACAAGGCCGATGTGAATGAATGCGATCTCCTCGATTATCTCATGAAGGACACCGATACCGGCGTGATCGGGTTCTACCTTGAGTCCGTGGTCGATCTCCGGCGTTTTATCGATATTTACGAGGAAAACAACCGGTGCAAACCGGTGGTCATTCTGAAGGGCGGGAAAAGCGCAACCGGCGCCAGGGCGGCATTGAGCCATACGGCCAGCCTCGCGGGAAACCACCGGATCTTATCCGACGTATTGACCCAGTCCGGTATCCTTCTTGCTCACGATTTTCACCAGATGGTCGATCTCTGCCGTACCGTCGAGATGGTCAAGCCCCTGGCGACGGGACCTTCCCGGAATATTGCCGTTCTGACGTTCAGCGGCGCCTCCGGGAT
>CAZIPU010000104.1:0-7504 GCA_964541005.1 uncultured Syntrophales bacterium
TGAATTTGACCGGATGCCGGATCGAGAGATTCGTATCGCAATATTCAATTTACAACCGGGGTCATTCTGAGCGAAGCGGAGGGTCTGATGATCACGGCATGTCACAAGCAAGAGATTCTTCGGCTAACGCCTCAGATCCGGCATGACGTTTCTAATATTTGCTTGCCGATGTAATGAAGAACTTCCAACGTGGCAGATGGAAACACAACACATTTAATCTATCATGGAAAGAAAGGGGAAAATTTATGAAGAGAGTACTTGTTGCGGTAATGGTTTTGGTGGTGATGGCGTTCATGGTGAGCGGCTGTGCCGTTGGAAACAGGACGGAGGAAGCAACGGAGTATCCCGGTGTCGTCAAGGGAAGGGCAGCCGTCATGACCGCAACCGTCAAGGACATCGATCTCGAGAAACGAGTCGTTACGCTACAGGATCAGGAAGGGGATGTACGCGATTTCCGGGTGGGTGAAGAAGCCGTAAACCTGCCCCAGGTCAAGGTGGGAGATATTGTCACGATCAAGTTTCTTGAATCGGTTGCCGTGGAAGTGGTCAAACCCGGAGCGGCAGTAGCGGCAGGGGAAAAAACAACGATCGTCAGGGCAAAACCCGGCGAGATGCCTGCGGGCATGGTTACGCACCAGACCGTTATCACGGCGACGGTTAAAGCCATCGACAAAGAGGCGGGTACCATATCGGTTGTGGGACCGGCGGGCAAGACGGTCCGGGCCAGGGTCGAAGATCCGGCAAATCTGGATAAAGTTAAGGTGGGGGATGAACTGTTGATTACCTTCACCGAAGCACGGGCAATATCCGTGGAACACGCGAAGTAAGGTGAGGGATCATTTTCCTGAATGGAAGCTCTCGTAGGGAGGACACAGTGAAATCCAAAATGAAGTTATTGATGGCGGTCGTCATTGGATTTATCCTGACGGCAACGGGCGCGGTTGCGGCCGGAACCGGATATTCGGGATTCATGGGAGACTATTACCGGCACCTTCAGCCCGGACCTGAAGGCGGGGCAAAAATGCGCTGGATCAAACCGGGTATCGATCTCACAAAATACAGGAAACTGATGGTAGACAGCGTGATCTTCTACCTCGCCCCGGATTCGGAAGACAAGGGCATCGATGCGGAACAGATGAAGGAATTGTCGGATGCATTCAATCAGGAAATTGTCAACGCGCTCAAAGATAAATACATCCTGGTCGCTGACCCGGGGCCGGATGTCGCCCGCATGAGAATTGCGATCACGGGGATCAAGAAAAGCAATCCGGGCGTAAGCGCCGTAACAACGGTCATTCCTATCGGGATCGGCATCAGTCTCATCAAGAAAGGCGTCACCGGGTCTTATAGCGGCTCCGGCAGTACCACCGCGGAATTCATGGTCCTCGATTCCCTGACCAGCGAGGTCATCATTGCCGCCGTCGACGAACGGTTCGCCGGATATACGGAGAGATTCACGACCCTCGGTGCGGCGAAAGGGGCCTTTAAGTTCTGGGCCGAAAGAATCCGGAAATTTATGGACGAAACCCAAACTACAAAGTAATCGTGTTCATGAATGGATCCTGTCCGGAAATCGCCGATTCAGCCGGCTTGCATGGTCTGCTGCGGAACCGACAACCGGATGACAGTTTTGTCGCGACCGGCTAAAATCAGATTCCCATCGTTTCGCCAAGAAGTATTTCCAGGCGCGTGGAAAAGATGATAATTCGATTCCAACTCTCGGGAATAATGTGCTGGGAATGGGCAATGTTGTTGCGAAGGGTCTCCAGTTCATGAATCGCCTTGAGAGCCGCCTGCTTCGAGGGAATCCCATTCCGGGACAGGATCTCAAGGACCCTGGGTATTCTGAGCAGCAACTGCCCCCGGTCCGAGAACTGCAGACAGTCCAGGAGATCGGCAGCGCTGTTGCGGCGCTGCCTCTCCTTCCAGAGGGACTCCGCTTTGGCCAAGCGGCCGGAAGAGAGATGTTCACACCAGGAATCCCCGGGAAAGTGCATCCGGATTCCCCAAGTCATCAGCATCTCAAAGATGGTGATCATGCCGAACAGGAACATGCGTACCGGAGGCTTTTCCAAATCGCTCAGTGTAACAATGGCGCCTACCTCTCCCAGCACCTTCACAAAACAGCGGCTTTTGGCGCTCATGGATTGGATCAGTCTCTGGAGGGAATCCGTCTCCATAACGAGATCCTCGGGTGTGAAGCCGCGGAGATAGTCGCCCAGGGACCCGGCTCCAAGTTCCTCCCTGCAGGCATAGCCACAGACGATCCCATGCCGGCGCACGCCGCCAACATCAAAGGCCTTTTCCTCCAGGAAATTTTGCACAACCATCGCGGGCTGCTCGGCATCGAACGAAACCAGAGGTTCGGCAATGTCCATCACCGAAAACCCCTCTTCGAAAAGGCGCTTCAAACGTTTTTGATTCGTTGGGCTGTTCCAGGGCATCATGAATGATCGTGGGAATTATCGTTTTGCTTCTGTGTCATGCTCAGTCTGTTACCTGATCGGGCTTTGTCCGCTGCCCATGCCTGAGGATAAGGAAATCGCACATTCCCCCGCCTTTCCTCACCCAGAATCACGGTGCGCCTGCATCGACACATAACCCATCGACATGGACATCCGGACCCGGCAGGTGAGGTCCTTTTTACTCGGCAGGATACTAAGACAAGTCGTTTCCTGTGTCAATGCCGCAATTTCCAGGGGAATATTCGTGTTCCCTGCACGCCGTATTCATAACCACGGCAGCCTCCGCCTCTGTTTGGATTTGCCGCTTCACGCCAAATCTTCGGCAGATCACCATGCATAAACGGATAACCGTTTTATGTGATTTTTTGACCGGCAGCCGGCACACGCACGGAATCTCTTTATTGATAATCATCATGGCGAGTGATATTAATAAAAATAATTGATCAGGGCAAAACGGGGGTAAATCAATCCGAAGGATTCGACCTCCAGGTTGGACAATCCTTCACCAGAACCCGAAATTACAGGAGAAAATATGAAACTGGCATACCGATTATGGATTGAAAGTGATGGAAAGGCGTTCGGCGTCGGTCCTTACGAACTTTTGAAATTCATTGAAAAAACCGGTTCGCTTTTCCAGGCCGCCCAGGAAATGCACTTATCCTATCGTAAGGCATGGGATTTAATCAGCAAATCGGAAAAAAGGCTCGGCATCACCTTACTGTACCGGAAAGTCGGCGGCGTTGCCGGAGGCGGATCAACACTGACACCTCAAGCCAGGGAGTTCATGAAGCGCTACGAGGCGTTCCATGCCGAGGCAAAAGAGTCTCTCCTGTCGCTGTTCGCGAAATACTTCGGAGAGGAGGATTTCACGGTGAAAGACGCGACAAAGTCTGATTCCGGCAATGAATGATTCCACCCAATACAGCTCATGTCACTCATTTAAGAACCAAAGAAACAAATTTTTATCACATCCGAATAGCAAACAAAACCAGCGGTGGAAAGAAAATTCATCACATCCCCGGCGTTCCTGACGATTCCCTCCCAACCTGCCGTTTCCAAAACAACACATTCAGGCGGAATCGTAGGTTAACCGGGCCGCAAACGATATGAAATGGGAATGATAATCTTCGCCGTGATAGGCGGTTTCGGAAAAGGAGAGACTTCTTTGATGGTCGTCACGGCGTTTTCGTCCAGGACCTTGAATCCGGAGCTGCTCAATATCCTGACGTCGGTAACCGTACCATCAAGATGAATGATGAAGGACGTCAGGACCTTCCCGTGCCAGCCCATTCTTCTGGCCAGGTTGGGGTAAACGATACGATTGAGAATCCGGTCCTTGATATACAGGAAATGTTCTCTCAGATACCTTTCCTGTGCCGATTGTTCCCAGTCCTGATCGCCGCTGCCGGAAAGGCTCCCGGCTTTGTTGCCGTTTAATCCCGAATCCCCGGCTTCCTGGTGAAACGCCGACGCCACCTGTTCGTTCACCGGTTGCGGAGCGGGTAACGGCATAGGAACATCCGAGACGATTGAAGGTCTGGGGACTTCCTCTTGTACGGTTTTCTCTTTGACTTGTTGCACCGGTTTCGGCCTCATGATCCGGCACGACTTTATCAGGGGCGGACTGGGCAAAGCAGCCAGGTTGACCTCCTGAATACCGGCCTTGGCAATATCGAAGGAAATGACCCGGGGTGTACAGGGCTTTTGCACAAGCGAACCGGCGCTCACCACGGCCGCCACAAGCAGGACGTGGATGATGATCGATATTCCGGTGGCGCGGATGGGATAGGTCATGTTTTCTCCGTCGTCTGCAAACTGACCCGCTCAAAGCGCATGACCTTAACGGTATCGAGAACATCGACAAACCACTGGAGGTCGATGGTTCGATCCGCCCGGATCAGGACCGGTGATTGCCTGTTCATGGGATGAAGAATGGACTGCATGGCCGTTAAATCGGTGGGGCGCCCGTTCGTAAAAATCTGCCCTGTCCGGTCGATCTCGATGACCATCGGTTTCAGCGTGCTCTCCTGATTCTTTGACGCCGTGGGAAGATCCAGGGGGATCATGCCTGCGGCGATGAAAGAAGACGTCGTCAAAACGATGGTCAGCAGAACAAGCATAATGTCGACGAAAGGGATGACATTGATGTAATCGATGGGTTTATGCTCCATTGGTTTTCTCCCAGTTTTTCACGAGCACCCACACACGCCGCAGGAGATGGTTGTAAAGGGCAACCGAAGGAATGGCGACAAGCAGCCCCACGGCGGTCGCCTTCAACGCCAGGGCAAGGCCGGTCATGATTTTGGCTGCATCCGCCAACCCCTCCTGACCCATGGAGTAAAAGGTCAGCATGATTCCCATGACGGTTCCGAGCAGACCGATATAAGGAGCATTGCTGCCGATACTTGCAATGAGATGAAGGTTCCTGGTCAAATCCACCTCAAGGGAGGTCTTTTCCTTGTACCGATCCAGCCGGATATGCCGGTAGGCATAAAGCCGTTCGATGACCATGGCGATCGAACACACACTCAACACCAGAAGCAATCCGATAATACCGTAATCCACCGCAAATTTAAGCCATTCCATAAGTTACAAATCCGTAAAATAGTTGAAAGTTACAGATCTGATGTCTGTAACCGTCAGTTATGATTGCCGGGTGAAAGTTTTCAAAAGGGTAGCCTCCCGACTTTTCGTGAAGCCACCCCGTTTTCACACCTTTCCTTTTTAACAACAAAATGATGACCCTTATCTGACCCCGGAATAACCTGGCAGTCGCTTCAGGTGGGCCCGCCGATAAGGGCCATCATCTTGCCGGAGGGTTGCAAATTTAAACATTCACACCAAAAATTCAGTCCTAGAACTTGACGGTCAAACCCGTCCAGAAGTTGCGTCCTTGACCGGGGTATCCGTCATTCCACTCATAATCTTCATCAAAGATGTTGTTCGCCGACACATAAAATGTAAAATTACAAAAATCAGAATCTAAATCGTGTGGCCAGTAAAAAGTTAGTACCTTCACAGGGATAACCATCGCTTAAAGCATAGTTGTCATCCAGAAGATTATTGGCCGTCACAGAGACATCCCAGAACGAGGTCACCTGGTATTGCAGTTTGAGATTCACCAGTGTGTATTCGCCGGTACGCACGTAACCGTTGCCTACCGACCGGGTTGACCAGCGGTCAGTGGCATATTCCAGGCTCGGAATGATGTTTAATTCTTTGATGGGCGTCCATTTGCCGTAGGCAAAGAACTTGTTGTGCGGCACGCCGGCCAAACGGTCCGCACGGTTGTTGGGGTTGTCGATATCGGTATCGAGATAGGTATAGTTCCCGCCAAGTTCCAGTGTCGCCATGACCGATGCGGAAAGGGCCACTTCAAGGCCCTTAAACGTCGCTTCACCGACATTTTGGAATTGGGAATACCACTTACCCGCGTAGAAAATGGGAACCGATAGTATGGCATCGTCCACTTTATTGTAGAAGAGGTTCAGTTCTGCATGGAGTTTGGAAAAAAATGTATCGGCCACACCCACTTCAAAATTGAGCGCCTCTTCAGGATCCAGTCCGGGATTGGAGAGGGCGCCGCCGAAACGGGAGCTGAACCGTTCAAACATGGTGGGGAAGCGGGTTCGGTTGGAAACGCTCGCATGCACTTTGCCCTGGTCCCGATACCGGTAGATCACCGCACCCTGATAGTTGGTGGCGGAAGCATCCTTGGTGCGATACTTGAAGAAACCGTCGTTCTTATTCCACTCCTCAGCTTTTTCCATTTTGCGCTTGTCGTAACTGATGCCGGCGATCAGGTCCAGCTTGGGTGTAACATGGAACGTGTCTTCCAGAGCGATGGAAAACGTTTCCTCTTCCGCGGTCTGTTTCGGTTCGGTGAAGTTGGTCGCATGAGTTTTCTGCCACTCGGTGTGTTCATCGTAGCGATAATGAAATGCCGTTTTCAGCGTGTTCATCTTAATATAGTCGGTGCCGAGTTCAATGGATCCGCCGTAGGATTCATCCTCGTAATAACTGGTCCAGTTGGGCGTTGTAAGGTTCAAATCCGTGTAAGCCCTCAGGTCGTTTTTAAATTCGCTATAGTAGGCCTTCGTTTTCAGATACAGGGCCTCGGTAAACTGCGTGTGGCCGATATAGTAGAGCGTCATGACATCCCATTTCGGCCAATCCCACAAACTGATGGTTGACTTACCGTCAACACTCCCGATTCCGTGCTTTTCACCCTCCTGTTTCATGAAATTAAGGGAATACTCATCCGTATTATTGGGTGTAAAGCCGACCTTGAGGGTGGTCCGCCAGTCCTCTTTGTCCGTGTGATCGCGATCGCCGCCGTTTTCAGCTATTGTGGAGTCGAAATCATGCGACACCCCCCAATGATCGATGTCCCGTTGCTCGTAACTGCCCTGTGCGTAAATTTTTTCCTGCCGGGTCCCGACGTTGCCGTATACGACATTTCCGTTATAAGCGCCTTTACGATCCAATAACATCGAGCCTCGGATTTCCGCCTCAAAGGGTTTGACCGGTTTGCGGGTAACCAGGTTGATGGTGCCTCCCATGCCGTCCGGTCCGTTCAGGACGGAAACATAGCCCTTGGCAATCTGGACTTCAGCCAGGTCGGGAGTCAGGAAGCGGTCGAAATCGATGCGGTTGTCGGCCGGCAGGTAAAGACGGATGCCATCCATGGTAAGCGGCACCTGCCAGCGGTTAAATCCGCGAACACTGATGGTGGCTTCATTTCGGCTGCCGCTTCCCGCTATCGCTGAAACACCGGGAGCGATATTGAGAGCTTCGACAAGACCTTCACGGCTGAAATCATTCAGGTCTTCCCGCGTTACGACCGAGTATCCCACCGGATTCTCGCCTTCACGATGATCCGTTACGGTGATTTGCCCCAGGTCGTATACATAATCTGAATCGCCATAAGCCTGGGTGTCCCCAACTACGGGTGCTGCCTTGTCGTGCATCCCAGCCTGGGCCTGCTCCGCCGGAGAGGTCGCTGAGAAAAGAAAAACGACTATGGGAACCGACAACAA
>CAZIPU010000105.1:0-7500 GCA_964541005.1 uncultured Syntrophales bacterium
AGGCCTTGTCGAAAATCATTCCCAGAACTTTTCCGGAAAGCGTCGGGGGATGAAAGCCCTTCCGGTGCATGTCCTTTAAAACTGCGGCACGTTCAAATACCCGATCAAAATCGTTTTTTTCCAGTTCATACTCCGACAGCAGATCCTTTTTCATACGGCCTCCAGAACCCCGTCCAGGGTTGTAATGAGTTGATCCACATGGTGCTCTTCGACGATCAAGGGGGGAAGGAAACGCAGTACGTGGGTTCCCGCGGAACCGATGAGCACCCCGGCATGGATACAACGATTGACCGTCTCGGCGACCTCCCTGTCCATTTCAACACCGATAATCAATCCCCGGCCGCGTACTTCCCGCATACAGTTGTGACGTGACTTGAGTTCCTCCAGCCTTTCCGTCATATATCGACCGACCCGGGCGCCATGGTCGATCACGCCCTCCTGCGTCAGGACTTCGAAAGCGGCTTTACCCGCCGCCATGGCCAAAGGATTCCCGCCGAAAGTCGAGGCGTGATTCCCCGGGGCAAAGGCCGAGGCCACCCGATCCGTAGCCAGCATGGCCCCGACGGGGAAACCATTCCCCAACGCCTTGGCCAGGGACATGATATCGGGGGCAACGCCCTCATGTTCGTAAGCGAAGAGCTTTCCTGTCCTTCCCATACCGACCTGCACTTCATCCAGAATCATCAGGAGATTCCGTTCGTTGCAGAGCTTCCTGACCCCTTGCAGGTAATGATCGTCCGGGACACGAACGCCCCCTTCGGCCTGGATGGGCTCCAGCATGATTGCGCAGGTCTTTGCGTTTACCGTCCGCTCAATCGCTTCAAGATCATTATAAGGGACATAAACGAACCCATCGGGGAGAGGTTCGAATCCCTTCCGGAATTTTTCCTGACCTGTCGCGGTAATCGTCGCCAGGGTCCGGCCGTGAAAGGAATTCTCCATGGTTATAATTTCATATTTTCCCCCCAGAACATCACAGCCGTACTTTCTCGCCAGCTTGATGGCCCCTTCGTTGGCCTCGGCACCGCTGTTGCAGAAAAAGACCTTGTCGGCAAACGAATTGTCGACAAGCAGCCTGGCCAGTTCTATCTGCGGGGGAATATGGTACAGATTGGAGACGTGAGTAAGCGTCGCGGCCTGGTTCTGTATCGCCTCGACCACCTTCGGGTGACTGTGCCCCAGACTGCAGACGGCAATGCCTCCGATGAAATCGAGGTATTGCCTGCCTTCGCAATCCCAGACAGCCATACCGGCCCCCCTCGTCAATACGAGAGGGAATCGTTTATACGTCCCCATCACGTATCGCTCTCCCTCGGCAATCCATTCCGCCGATGACTTAATACCTGTGCCCATCGTCACTCCCCAGTTCGACCCATGGTCGCGTGTTATTCTTCGACAATCTCCGTCCCGATGCCCCGATCGGTGAATATTTCCAGCAGAACCGCATGCTTCAAACGTCCGTCGATAATATGGGCCTTGCTGACGCCGCCTTTCAACGCCTTCAGGCAGCACTTCACCTTGGGAAACATGCCCCCTTTGATGACGCCTTCATCGATCAGATTCAGGACACGCTCGCGGTTCATCGTGTTGATCAGTTCCGCATCGGCATCCAGGACGCCGGAAACATCGGTGAGTAGAACGAGCTTTTCCGCTTTCAGGGCCGAAGCGACCGCACCGGCCACGAGATCGGCGTTGATATTATAGGTCTCGCCTCCCGCTCCGACGCCTGTCGGCGCGATAACCGGGATGAACCCGTCCCGGGCCAGCGACATAATCAGTTCGGCATTGATCGAGGTCACCTTCCCCACCAGGCCGATGTCGATAATCTCGGGGGGGGTATCCTTGGCCTTTTCGGCACTCAGGTAATACTTCTCCGCCTGGATCAGATTTCCATCCTTTCCGCTCAGACCGACGGCCTTGCCGCCGTGGCGGTTCATCATGCCGACGATTTCCTTGTTCACGGATCCCACGAGAACCATTTCCACGATGTTCATCGTTTCCTCGTCCGTGACCCGCATCCCCTGGATAAACTGAGAGTCCTTCCCCACCTTTTTCAGGAAGCTCCCGATCTGGGGGCCGCCACCGTGAACGACCACGGGGTGAATCCCGATATATTTCATCAGGACCAGATCCCGGGCGAAGCTGTCTTTCAGCACATCGTCGACCATAGCGTGTCCGCCGTACTTGACGACAATCGTTTTATTATAAAAACGCCGGATATAAGGGAGGGCTTCCAGTAAAATATCGGCCCGCTCCATTGAAATTTCCACGTTCGTCATCTTTGCCTCCGTCTTTTTCTGCCTTCCCGCCTTCCCTTAAATTACAGGATATACCGGCTCAGGTCCTCGTCTTCGATGATATCGTTCAGTTTTTCAGCGACGTAATTTTCGTCGATCACGATATTTTTCTCTTCCATATCCGGCGCGTCAAAAGAGATGTCCTCCAGCAGAGTCTCCATGATCGTGTAAAGCCTTCTCGCACCGATATTCTCCGTACGCTCGTTCACCAGGGACGCGTATTCCGCGATCTCGGCGATTGCCTCGTCCGTAAAGGACAGGTCGATCTCTTCCGTCGCCAGCATTTCGATATATTGCTTGACCAGAGCGTTACTCGGCTCCGTCAGGATGCGAATAAATTCCTCTTTCCCCAGGGAGTTCAGTTCGACACGGATCGGGAACCGGCCCTGAAGCTCCGGGATGAGATCGGAAGGTTTGGACCCGCTAAAGGCCCCCGCCGCGATGAAGAGGATATGATCCGTCGTTACCATTCCATATTTCGTATTGACGTTCGAACCTTCGACGATGGGCAGAAGATCGCGCTGAACCCCCTCACGGGACACATCGGGTCCCTGGCCGCCGTCGGCACCGACAATCTTGTCGATTTCATCGAGAAAGATGATCCCCGACTGCTCCACCCGATCGAGGGCGATCCGGGTCACCTTCTCCATATCGACAAGACGCTGTGCTTCCTCTTCTTCCAGGATGTCCATGGCGTCGGGAACCTTCATCCGGACCTTCTTCTTTTTTTGCGGGAAGAGGTTCCCGAACATCTCCTTGACGTTCAAGCCCATATCCTCGACGCCTGAAGAGGAGAATATCTCGATCATCGGCCCTTGCCGCACATCGGATGTTTCGATGTCCACCATGCGGTTATCAAGGCGCCCCTCCCGGAGCAGCTTCCGCAGCTTTTCCCGGGTGGTATCGGTAACGGCAACGGACTCCGCCGTCGTATATTGCTGGGACTCCTGGATATCCACAACATTCTCTTCCGGACTTTCCGGCTGTCGTAACGGAAGAAGAATATCCAGAATCCTCTCTTCCGCCATTTCGGCTGCTTTCGCCCGAACCTTTTCCTGTTCCTCCATGCGAACCGTGTTGACGGTCAACTCCACGAGGTCCCGGATCATCGATTCGACGTCCCGCCCGACATAGCCCACTTCCGTAAATTTTGACGCCTCGACCTTGAGAAAGGGAGAATTGTCGAGTTTTGCCAGGCGGCGGGCGATCTCCGTCTTTCCGACTCCTGTCGGTCCGATCATGATGATATTTTTCGGGGAAATCTCATCCGCCAGTTCTTCCCGGACGTTCTGCCGGCGCCAGCGATTCCGCAGGGCAATGGCCACTGCCCGTTTTGCTTCATCCTGCCCGATGATGTGCTGATCCAGCCTTTCCACGATCATACGGGGGGTTAATTCATCCGATGACATGTCGTTTTATCCTTTTGATCCTTTCGTCCTGCCTTTTGTGCTCTTCTGTTTTTGGGACACGTCCTCCGACAGGTCAAGTTCCTCCATGATAATCCTGTCGTTGGTATAAATACAGATTTCCGAGGCGATCTGCATCGCCGCCATGGCGATTTCGGATGCCGAAAGCTCCGAGTTCCGTACCAGGGCTCTGGCCGCCGCCAGGGCGTAGGGGCCTCCGGAACCGATCGCCATGACCTCGTCGTCCGATTCGATCACATCACCGTTTCCGGAAATGATGAGAAAATGATCCCGGCTCACGGCGATCATCAGGGCTTCCAGGTGGCGCAGAACCCTGTCGGTCCTCCAGTCCTTCGTCAGTTCGACGGATGCCCGCAGGAGATTCCCGTTATACTGTTCCAGCTTCTGGTCAAAGCGGTCGAACAATGTGAAGGCATCCGCCGTCGCCCCGGCGAAACCGACAATCACCTGATCATTATACAGGCGGCGAACCTTTCTTGCCCCGTGCTTCAGGACCGTTACATCGAAGGTTACCTGGCCGTCGCCGGCCACCGTCACCTTTCCATTTCTGCGCACGGCCAGAATGGTGGTTCCTCGAATTTGCATCATCTATGCTCCCTTATGCTCCCTGCCGAAATGTACGGCGTCCGTTTCCTCATTTTTTCCCTTCCCCCTTGGAACGGGGATGGGCCATATCGTACGTTTCCATGAGTTTTGTGATGCTCACGGACGTATATTTTTGTGTCGTGGAAAGGCTTTCATGCCCCAACATCTCCTGGATCGCCCTTAAATCCGCCCCCCCGTCCAAAAGGTGGGTGGCGAAGGTATGGCGAAACACGTGGGGACTGATTTTTCTGTTGATACCCACGACGGCCGCCATGTGATCCACGATTCTCGATATCGTTCTCGGATTCAGGCGCTCGCCCTTGCCGTTCGTAAAAAAAGGCTCTTCCCGTTCCGGCCGGTGCGACGGGACGGCTTCGCTCTGCCCCTTCTCCAGGTACTCTTTCATGGCTTTCAACGCCTCGGCGCCGATGGGAACGATCCGCTCTTTTTTCCCTTTTCCCCGCACCTTGATCAGGGACTGGTTGAAATCGACATCCGTTTTGTTGAGTCCAATCAGTTCGCCCCTCCGAATCCCGGCAGAGTAAAGCAACTCCAGCATCGCCTTGTTTCGAAGTGCCATCTTCTCCGTTTTGAAGGACTTATCCAGAACGGCAAAGACCTCGTCCACCGTCAGAAACGTCGGCACATATTTTTCTTTCTTCGGCGTCTGGATGAATTCAGCCGGATTCTGCTCCAGATGACCCTTTTTAACCAGATATTTAAAGAACGATTTGAGGGCCGCCACCTTTCGGCCGATAGAAGTCTTTTTCAATTTATTCTGATGCAGCAACCCGAGATATTTTCGTATCCCGACGGGATCCACGTCAAGAAGTCTTCCCTCTGCGCTTGTCTTACAGGACCAGCGGTTTTCTGCCAGGAATGCCTGGAACTGCAAAAGATCAGAACGGTAACTCTGTTTCGTGTGGTCGGAATATCCCTTCTCCAGCTCAATATATTGAATGAATTCTTCTATTTCCCGTTTCATTATCATCGCCGGCCGGGGGGTGTTTGTAAACACCTCGGGAATGCGCTCTCCTTCCCCTTCAAAAACAGAAACCGCGAAAAGCCTGAATCATGCTTGCTTTCGCGGACCTTACCGAACGCAGGGCGCTCAGAATTACATTTTATACTTCCCGAAATTCTCGATCGGCAAATTTTCCAGAAATTCTTTCAGTTTTTCGTCCGTCAACTTGTCCTTTTCCATGAGGTTGACTTCGAAATCGATGCTCCTGGATTTTTCAATCACTTTCTCTTCCACGAAGATCGGCGAACCGACCCTCAGGGCCAGGGCGATGGCGTCGCTTGGCCGGGCATCGACGATAAACGTCTGACCGTCCCGTTCGAGAAAAATACTGGCAAAAAAAGTGTTGTTCCGGAGATCCTGGATTTCGATCCGCATCAGGGCAACCTGCAGCGTCCCCAGAATATCTTTCAGAAGGTCGTGCGTCATGGGGCGGGAAAACTTGACCTTCTCCAACTCCGTTGCGATTGCGCTGGCTTCGAAGATGCCGATCCAGATCGGAATGGCCTTTTTTTCCGGGAGATCCTTCAGGATGACAATCGGCGTTCCGGTAATGGGATCAATGGTCAGGCCCGAAACCTTCATTTCTATAAACATGTTTAATCCTCTTTGCCTTCGATCTGTTCCCCATGGAGAGAATGCAAAAAAGCATCGGTTATTGCAACGGCAACGGTTTTGCCGATTCCGGAAGATTCGCCCCGGAAGTTGACGATCCGGTTGGTGGTCGTGCGGCCCGACACCTCCGCCCGGGAATTCCGGCTGTACCCTTCCACCAGCACCCAAACGTCCCGGCCGATCAGGGCCCTGTTCTTCTCCAGGGTATGTTCGTCCTGAAGGGCCTGTAAAAATCTGAGCCTTTCCCGCTTATGACAGTCCCGGACCTTGTCCTGATAGGCCAGCGCCGCCGTCCCTTCCCGCTCCGAATATTGGAAAGAAAAAAGCCCGTCGAATTTCACTTCCCGCATCAGATCGAGGGTCTCTTCAAAATCCGCATCCGTCTCTCCCGGAAACCCGACGATCACATCGGACGTGATGCTGATACCGGGACAGGCCGACCTCAATTTCTCCACCTGCTTCAGGTAATCCGCCTTCGTATAGCGGCGGTTCATTCTTCTCAATATTTGATCCGATCCCGATTGCACCGGCAGGTGAATGTGTTCGCAAAGCTTCTCAACCGAACCGAAGCATTCAATCAGTTCATCCGACAGATCCTTGGGATGCGACGTCGTAAACCGGATTCTCCTGATTCCGTCGATCCGGTTTATTTCCCGCAACAGTGTGGAAAAGTTGCTTCCATTCCCCAACGTTGAACCGTAGGAATTGACATTCTGTCCCAGAAGCGTCACTTCCTGTATCCCGTTTTCCGCGAGAACCCGGATCTCTTCGATGATTGCTTCCGGCCTCCGGCTTTCTTCCCGTCCGCGCACATAAGGGACAACGCAGAAAGAGCAGAAGTTGTTGCATCCCTGCATAATCGTGACGAAGGCACTGATTGCTCCTTTCTGAGGCACGGCAAGCATGCCGATCGACGGAACCGACTCCCGGAAAGCCGTCTCTACGACCGGAGAACGTGCCGTTCGCGATCGCTCGAGAAGGTCGGGGATCAGATGGTTATTGTGGGTGCCAAAGATCAAATCAACAAAGGGTGCCCTCTGCAGCATTTTCTTACCGAACTGCTGCGCAAGACACCCCCCGACACCGATGATCAGATCGGGATTGTCTTTTTTCAACAGGGAGAAACGGCCCAGTTGGCTGTATACTTTCTGGGCGGCCTTCTCCCGGATACTGCAGGTATTGACGAGGATCACATCGGCGCGGGACGCCCGATCCGTTTCTTCATAACCGTACGGTTTCAGAAGGGCCGCGATCTGTTCCGAATCGTGGACGTTCATCTGACAGCCGAATGTCTGAATGTATAGTTTCTTCGTCGCCAACAGCCGAATTATCCTGAAAACTTGCTCCTTGGCTGTCCATTAATATGTCCCCCGGAGATAGTCAACTAGTTTTTGCGGGGGAATAATCCCTTCCGCCACATATTTATCCGCATTCTTCGGCTCATGGAACTCGCGGCGATCCTGATTCTTGAGGGTACCCAATGAAACAATGTCGGCTTCATGGCTGACCGGCAAGCTTTCTTTGCTGCAAGAACAATAAAAATGATCTATAGAGG
>CAZIPU010000106.1:0-3403 GCA_964541005.1 uncultured Syntrophales bacterium
GCACCTATAACTGGACCCGTTCCAAGGACCGCTATCTTGATTATCGTCGCGGATGGGATACGCGTTACCATCATAACCGCTATTACCCGGCGCACGGTCACTACGTGAGGTCCCTGCCCCGCGGCTACCACACGTTCTATCATTACCATCAGCCCTATTACTTCTGGGATGGGGTCTGGTACCGGCCATATGGTGCGTACTTCACGGTCATCGCGCCGCCGATCGGATTGGTGATCCCCTTTCTGCCGCCGTTTTACACGACCCTGTGGGTGGGCGGCATTCCTTACTATTATGCGAATGAAACATATTACACCTATTACTCCGGCGGAGGCTATATCGTAACCGATCCGCCGAAAGACGAGATCAGCGAAGAGCCTCCCGAGGCGGATTGGCTCTACAGCTACCCGACCCGTGGCCAGAGTGAGAAACAGCAGGCCGACGACCGTTACGCCTGCCACAGCTGGGCCGTGGATCAGACCGGTTACGATCCGACACTCCCGCTGGGGGGCGTGGAGGAATCACAGGCGGCGCAGAAACGGAGCGATTATCAACGGGCCTTGGGCGCCTGCCTGGAAGGCCGGGGTTACAGTGTGAAGTAAAAGATGATCATCGTGGATTGAATTTAAAAACCGAGGACAAAGAAAAGGGATGCACCCATGAAAAAATTATGGCCGTGATGGGTAAGACGGCCGTCGTTGGGGTGGCGGATACCGTTACCGGTAAAAGATGCTCCGGCCGGAAAGCCTGGTCCGTTTCCAAACCCGCAGGCTTTTGACAGAACCGCAATGAGGCCTTGTCATCTGTATTCCGGCGGTGGGCAAGTCCCGCTGCCCGATGAAAAGAGAACGGCAACGCCGGCGGCAACGGCATGATCAGGGCATGGAATAACGGAATTCCCTTAACCTGGAGCGAAAGATTTTCAGTTTATTACAAGCGGCATGAAAACAACCTCACCCATAACGTGCATCGCAAACAGGCCGGTCCGGGTCTTTTTTCTGCTGATTTCCCTGCTCCTGTTCGCTGTCGATTACGGTCATTCCCTTGCTTCAGAAAAGAAATTCCCTTTTGAAGTCGGAGAAAAACTGATGTATCGGGCAAGCTTGGGCGGCGTTGCGGTCGGTACGGCCACGATAGAAGTCCTCCCGGGGGATCGTTCCGGAAAGGTGCCTTCCTACCATTTCGTCATGAAAACCACCACCAACGACCGGGTGAATTGGTTATACCGCGTGCGGGAACTGCAGGAATCCTATACCGACCGGGAAATGACCCGGACCCTGGCCTACGGGAAACGCGACACGGGCACGCACCCGCGCAATGTCAGGGTTAGATTTGATTGGAACAGGATGGAAGCAACTTATGAAAATGATGGAAAAAAGAAAAGAACCGTCCCCCTCATTCCCGGGACGTTCGATCCCCTGTCCCTGCTTTTCGTCATTCGGACAAAGCATTTAAATACGGGCGATGTCGTTGAAATCCCCATCACGAACGGCAAGAATCTTATCCGGGCCCGGGCCTCGGTTCTGAGGAAAGAAAAGATTGTCGTCGATGGTAAAAGCTGGAATACCTTCCTGGTCGTGCCGGACCTGAAGCAGTTGGGCAAAGCCCTGGGAAGAAAGGATGCAGAGAATCTCATGATCTGGTTCGGGACCGGCCCAAAGAAGCTACCCGTCAGGATTGTCAGCCAGTTTGCGGTGGGGCGATTTGTCTTCGAGCTGATCCCGGAGAAAACAACCTGATCAGGCGCGTCGTCCCTGGAAGCATCAGGTTGCCCAACCGGGAGAATCGTCATTCCCCCCGGAAATAGTCCCGGATGTTTTTGCCGATCCGGTCAAGATTGTTCATCGCCTCTTTATACGTATCCCTGCACCAGTCCCCGATCGACCGGCTCACCTTCTTCGCCTTGCGACCCGTCTCCTGACCGGCCTTCTTCACTTCCTGCCCGACTTCCCGCCCTTTTTCCCTGACGGCCTTACCGGTCCCTTCCCCCATTTTCTTGAACCCCTGCCCGACCTCCTTACCGCCCTCCTTAATGGCATGGCCCGTCTCCGTCCCCATCTTTTTGAAGCCCCGGGCCGTTTCCTGAGCGCCCTGGCGCACTTGGTCATTTGCCCAGGCCGGAAAGGATATCAGGCAGGTTATCGCCAGAACCATCAGAATTTTCTTCATCGACATCTCCATTTCCCCCATTTCAGATCAGATTGATTCATCCCCGATGCAGGAAAATCCGCCGGTTGCACTTTGCCGCATGTGTTGTAAGGGTGATTTTCATGTCGAAAGGATGACGAAGGAAACGACTGCAGTCATTATGACCTTAACAAAAACGGTTTTGATTCCTACCCGTGCCGGTCTGCAACCCAATTTGAAAAAACGACGGATGAAAGACGTAACGCCTGCGTTTTTTCTTTTACCCCGAGTCTACTAAGTGTAGACACAACATGACTTCTTAACTGTCACCTTTACGCCGCTTCCTTTCCTTGTTGAGGAAAGAAATCAAGGACATTTTTTCAGCATCGTCGGTTCTAGCTTCTGCTGTCACCCCTTTCCGATGTCAAGAACCCGGTATCATTCTTTGTACATCATCATGCTTAACAATGGCCGGCGTTACGTCTTTCTTTTTATTTATAATAAACATCCATTCCGTTGATGCAAGGGGTAAGGCCAAAAAAAATTCCTCACCCGTCATGGTCATGGAAATCTCCGGATCTGTGACGACATGTGATAAACGGTTAACCCGTCGTCATTTCAGGTGAAAATCCACGCGGCTTTTTCTCAGCGTCTCTTTCACAGGCGGCGCCAGGTATTTCGATTCGACGATAAAAATCCGATCCGCTGTCACATCCCCGGAGGCCAGGATCGCATCACGGGCATTCATAGCGCGCTGACCGGCGAGCAGACGCAGATCGTCGTCCTTCACTTCCAGGTGGGTATAGATCAATTTTTCCATCTCCGGAACGGGGAGCTTCTTCGCCAATCCGATGAAATTTCTGGGCTTGGGGAATTTTTCCGCATCGTAGGCTTTTTTCAGGTATTTTTCGTACTCGGCTTCCCTGATGACCACTTCTTCAAGTTTCACGGTTTTCTTATCACCGGAAACCACGTCATCCAGTTTCTGCACCTTCAGTTTCCGGTCAAAGGCGGCTTTTTTCATCGCTTCCAGATCCTGTTCGGCATCGACATACCCTTCCAGATCGATTTTCAGGGCAGGGCGGTCGCTCAAGGCTTTGGTCAAGACATCGATCTTCTTCAGATTCTCCTCACCCAGGGCGGCCTTGCCGTAATCGAATTCGACGTAACCGAGTTCCTCCCCGCCGCCGATAAGGGACCCCAGGAGCGCGAAGGGAGCCGTCGCCGCCTTCGACAGGAGATTCACGACGACTTGGATCACAATTCGCCAGACACTGAA
>CAZIPU010000106.1:3503-7495 GCA_964541005.1 uncultured Syntrophales bacterium
CCGCCTTCGACAGGAGATTCACGACGACTTGGATCACAATTCGCCAGACACTGAACTGCGGATCGTCCAGGCTTCCCGAAACGGGAATGTCAAGTTTGATCTGGCCATGACGATCTTTCAGGAGCGAAATGGCCAGGGAAACGGGAAGCTTCGTGGCGTCGGGACTGTCCACCCTGCTTCCCAGTGTAAGCTGGTCTATGAAAACGACATTCGTCGAATTGAGTTTCCGGCGGTCTATCAGGTATTGCAGCTCGAAAGAAAGTTTTCCCTTTTGGATCTCATAGCCCACGTACTTACCCGAATAGGGGGTGATGGGACTCAATTCCATATCCTTGAAAACCGCTTTCAAATCGACATAGAGATCTTTCTTCAACGGGTTGATCTTCCCGGTGATGGAAAGGGGTGCGTAGCCGTCAAGCTTCCCCCGGAGAACGACATCCCCTTTTGTCCTCTCCGCAGAAGAGAGGTTCGATACACGTCCCCCCATTTCCAGGAGCCTCGCGGAAAAATGCGGGGAAATGCTCTTATCCAGGAAATCGATCTCACCGCCCTGGAGGGTCATGGTGCCGATTCGAATGTCGCCGGAGTCCTTCTTCTTCGGTTCGCGTTTCGCGGATCCTTCGCCGCCTTTGGCCGTTTTCTCTCCTTCAGCGCTCCTGCTCATCCGTTCCTCGCGGGCCAGATGCTGCAGATTCAGTGTTCCATCCCGGTTGATAATGATCCGGCTGTAGAAATCACTCAGGGCAACCCCGCCGATATGAACGCGGACCGGATTGAATCCGATATCGACACCGTTCAGATAGAGGGTCCCCCACTTCAGGAGATCGTTGGCCTGGACGGAATCGATGGCGCCAAAGCGGGTTAGAAACACCTTTCCCGTGTAGTTTGCCGTGAGTTTCTTGTCGATGGTATCCAGGGCAAGACTTCCCTGGGTTCCGATCCTCCCGCCTGTCACCCTTACATTGAGGACATCGCCGATATAGGGCTGGAAAAGGGGGATGTCCAGACCCTGAAGCTCCGTTTCCAGCTTTGCCTTAAACGGTGAAAGGGTGACCGGGCCATCCAGTTTGATCGATCCCTTTTTCGGAAGGATCCCTTCAAGAACGGCCTTCCCTTCCCTTCCCGGCGAGGTGGACAGGTTGTGTCCCGTCAGCTGAATATCCGAAAGCATCAGCTTGACCGGTTCGGCCGTTTTCCTGTCTTCATAATGGACCGTTCCTTTCCCGATCAGGAATGTATCCATCTCCACCACGGCCTTATAATCTCCCGGTTCTTCCGGCCTTTCTTCCTTCTCGGGTAACAGGCCCAGAAGGTTAATTTTTCCTTCGGCGTCACGGCGCACATGGAGCTCCGGGGAATCGATGACAAGGCTGGAAAAATGGAACTCGCCGGTTAAAGGCGTGATACCCGGCGTCGCCGCCTTTGCGGCAGGGAGCCTCAGTATCGGTTTTTTCGCCGGATCGTCCACGGCAACCTTTTTCAGCACCGTATTCCCGGCCAGCATCAAATACTGCTTTCCCCCGTTCACCTGACGGAACACCAGTTTTGCATCGACGTCCAGATCGGCGGACACAAGCCGGAAATTCAATTTGCCGGGGATATAGGCCAGATAATAGGGAATATCCAAACCTTTGAATTGAATGTCGAATTCCGTCTGTCGTGTGGATTTGAAGGGTTTCGTCCGGCCTTTCAACTCATACGGGGTTCCGTTAATGACGGCGCTGAAGGACGGATTGACAAACGTGTCGGTATCGTAGTTCATATTGGAAACAAAGGGGAGGCCGATGCGGATCTTCTCGGCAAGATGGCGTGTGGACCGGGGTCCGTCCAGGAAAATGACCTTTCCCTCTGTTATCAGGATGTTGTTAAGAGAAAAGGAAAGGGGACGCCCGCTTTCGTCGGTTTTCTCTTTCTTCTTTCCCGCCAGGAGATCAGAAAAGTTGTAGGTTCCGTCGGGTTTGCGAACCAGATGAACGTACGGACCCGTCAGTTTGACTTCGTCGACGATCACGGCTCGCCTGAACAGCGACATGCCCTCCAGATTCAGGAAAATCTCCCGGAAAGCCAAAAACGTTTCGTTGCCGTCCCGTTCCCGGATGGAAAAACCCTTCACGGTCAGGCAGAATCGGAAGGGATTGAACGAGATTGTCTCGACGGCGACATTCCGATGCAGTTCCCCCGAGAGTTTCTTGATCAGGATGGATTTGGCAAGGGGGGGGATGACGAAAAAGCCCGCCATGGTGAAAAGAACGAGAAAAGCCACCAGCCCGATCATGATTTTCATTAACCGCTTCATCCGTACCTCCCCGTCGGAAAAAACCGCTCACGCATTTCGGCATCAAGTCATGCCCTTGGCAAGGGACACAATGCAGCAAAACCGATCCGGCAGGATGAAAATCCTGCAATACCCGCCATCAAAGGAACCATCCCTCCGGATTGGACAGCCCCTTTGATATGTCAAAATAGTAAGTGAGACCGAAAGAAAATGCCACAGAAAAACACAGATACCCTCCGAAATAAAGGCCTTTGCATCTGATCGAGTTCCACCGTGCAGGCATGCGATTTTTGCAGAAATCCGGCGCAACATGTGGTAGAGGTTTCAAAAAATCATCCCTGACGAATGCATCATCAAAGGAGAGCGACATGAATATCGAAGAGACGGTAAAGGGCAGGCGGAGCATCCGGAAATTTCTGGACAAGGACATCCCCCATGAGGTGATCCGGGACATTCTCGAAGCAGCGCGCTGGTCGCCGTCGTGGGGCAATACCCAGTCATGGAATTTTCATGTCCTGACAGGAAAGGCGCTGGGCCGCTTCAAGGAAGCGAATCAACGCCTGCTCATCGACGATACCCCCTCAACTCCCGATATACCGATGCCCGAATCCTGGCCCGACGCCTGCCGGCTGCGTTATAACGACATGGGCCGCACCCTTTATGATTCACTGGGCATTGCCCGACGGGACACGGACGCACGCCGCAAGCTGCGGATCAGGATGGCGTACCTTTTCGATGCACCCTGCCTGATCGTGCCGACCATCCACAGGGACAATGCCGTGGAGTACGCCATGCTCGACATCGGCCTCATCGTTCAGACCCTTTGCCTGCTGGCCCATGAAAGGGGGCTGGGAACCCTGATCATGGCGGCGGCGGTCCAATATCCCGATCTGATTCGCAAAATCGCCGCCATTCCGGAAGACCGGCGGATTGTTTTGGGCATTGCCATGGGTTACCCAGACCGGGAATACGAACTCAACAACTTCGAACGGAAAAGGGCAAACCTCGATGAGTTCGTATATTGGGTGGGCTGAGATCAAAACTCCACAGCGGAATATACCTCGCCCTGATCGGTGAGGATGGTGAGTCAGGGAAAATGGAACCGGTTTTTCCCCTCGAGGGGAACTCATACCGGGCTCTGAGACGGTGTCATCATTACAAAAATGGTCATTTCGAGCGAATACGAGGAATCTTAATAGCTTGAAATAACTTATTACATCGGCAGGCAAGTATCAAAAACGTCCTGCCGGACTCGATCCGGCATCCAGTCAAATTCATTATGGATTCCGTCTTTCGACGGAATGCCAGGAATGAAGCAATTAAATTGCCGAAGTAATAACTTAAAGATTTCTCCCTGCGATCGAAATGACAAAAATACCCTTTGCGACACAGTCTCTCTGTCGATGCGGCGGGCGTAACAATCCCCGTATAAGATGAAATCATCAGGATTTCCCCTTCGTCCCCCGTGCCGCCGGTTTCGGTTATCCGCCTTTTGACGATCACGGCCGCCTTGCCCCGGTTGTTTCTTTAAAAAGGTGTCGATTAACCCGGCACCGGGCAAAGGCAAAGAAAGCCTGGAAAAGACCCCGGGATCACCGGCGAAAGCCTTCAGCCACCAGAAGACGACGTCCGTCAGAAACAGTTAAGACCAGCAGCTCAGCGGCGACAGAAACCTCTCCCCTCCTGCACCGACAGTTGTTGCGGGACGTTGGGGCGG
>CAZIPU010000107.1:0-4647 GCA_964541005.1 uncultured Syntrophales bacterium
AGTTTTTCATTGACGGATGTGAACATTTCTCTTATGCTTGATCCGATTTCAAGTACTCGTTATTATTAATGGATAACATAAAACGGCGCTGTCTGAACCAGGCCGCGGAATCAGTTTATAAAATAAGGGGGTCAACGATGTTCGGACGAATCATCCTCATTGCGTGTTTGTTGATGTTCATTGCCGCCTGCGCTCCTGTGATTTCACAGACAACCATGAGCGGCGCGGATAAAAGCATCTCCTTCGCGGCGCTTCAGCAGCGGCCCGATGCCTATAAAGGCAAGGTGGTGGTGCTGGGGGGGCAGATCATTACCACGACAGTCAAGGACAATGAAACGTGGATAGAGGTGCTGGAAAAGAAACTCGACTCTCGGCAGAAACCCGAGAATACCGATCAGTCCGGGGGGCGCTTCCTGGTCAAATTTCAGGGCTTCCTGGACCCCGCCATTTACGCGACGGGGAGATATTTGACCGTGGCGGGCCAGGTGGAAGGAAAAATTGTCCGCCCGATTAATCAGACCCAATACACTTTCCCATTGCTCACCGCAAAAGAACACCATCTCTGGAAGCCTGAAGATGCCGTCGGCGGACCGCGGTTCGGTATCGGCATCGGGGGCGGGGTCGGAAGTCATGGCAGCGGCGGCGGCGTGGGAGTCGGCGTGGGGTTCTAAATGCGACGGGAACTTTGGATTGCTCTCCTTTTAACCCTGATTGTTTCCTGTGCGCCGTTTCCCAAAGAGGTGATGCAGGAGGTTAAAAGGGATATCCCATTCAGTGAGGCGCTCAAGGCACCGGACGCCTTCAGGGGCGAATCCGTTGTCTGGGGCGGCGTCATTATCGAGACCATCGCCAGGCCCGACGATACTCTGGTGATCGTCCGGCAGGCGGAGCTCGATTTTCAGAAGCAGCCGAAGGATCTCGATATATCCCTGGGCCGTTTCATAATCCGCTATAAAGGTTTCCTTGATCCGGCCATTTACAGCAAGGACCGTGAAGTGACAGTGGTGGGAAGGATTGCCGGCAGGGAGGAACGCCCCATCGGCGATTATCGCTATTCCTATCCGGTTATCGATTCTCAGGACCTCCGCCTCTGGGAAAAGAGGATGGCGACGCCCTATTATTACGATCCCTGGTATGACCGGGGGCCTTATCTATGGCGTCCCTACCCGTGGTACCGCCATCCTTACTGGTGGTAAAGCGATCCGCCGCTTTGGTCTCTCGGTCTGTGGGATTAAAAATCAGAATTTCTCCCGGTCCGTTAAACGGCTCCTTACATCTCTATTGCATGATCCGGTTCCAAAGAATTTAACGGTTACAAACGGCGTCGGGACAATGAAACGCCTGCCGTTCCTGTTCAACACGAGTCATGGTCTGCCATAATTGAATGATCCATCATGCTTAAAGCCAGTTGTGCCGCCCGGCATGATGCCCCGGGTTTGCCGAGCTTATTTCTGATTTCCGCAAGTCCTTTACGGATATCCCCGTAACGTTTCCTGTCCGAAAGAATCTTCATGGCCTCGTCGGCAAGGCGTAAAGCGTTGACATCCTCCTGGATCAGTTCCGGTACGAGCGTCTTGCCGGCGATGATGTTGACCAGACCGATGTGATCCAGGCGGATCAATCGTTTTCCGATGGCAGCCGTGAGGGCCGAGATTCGGTAGACGATAACCATGGGTATTTCCAGGAGCGCCGTTTCCAGGGTGGCCGTTCCGGATGCGACCAGGGCGACATCGGCCAGGCCGACGGCATCATAGATCTGTCCGGAAACGACGGTAACGGGTAAGGGGTATGTCCGAATGATTTGATCGACCATCCGCGGATCGACGGTGTCCGCCAGGGGAAGGATGAACTGCGCTTCCGGGTAGTTTTCCTTCAACAGAACAGCGGCACTGAGCATCACCGGCAGGAGGCTCCTGATCTCCTTGTCGCGGCTGCCCGGCAGGAGCGACACGATCGGCTGCTTGTCCTGAAGTCCGAAGTCGGCCAGGGATTTTTCCCGCGGTTGGCTCCGCTTCACGACGTCGAGCAGGGGGTGGCCGACAAAATGGACGGTAAGGCCCATATCTGCATAGAAGGCCTTTTCAAAGGGCAGAATAACGGCCATCCGGTCCACGACACGCCGGATTTGATGGACCCGGCTTTTCCTCCAGGCCCAGACCTGGGGGCTGATGTAATAGAAAACGGGGACGCCCGCCGCCTTTGCGGCCGCGGCCAGGCGGAGATTGAAGTCGGGGTAGTCGATCAGGACAAGCAGGTCCGGCCTTTCCTTTCGGAGCATTTTCCGGAGACGGGAAAAGACGCCGAGTATAAAACGGATTTTCGTGAAGACTTCCGTAATGCCCACGACGGCCATTTCGGAGGATTGGGCCACAAGCCCCACTCCCTCGCCTTCCAGCCTCCGTCCGCCGACACCGCGGAAGGAAAGGGACGGATCGAGAGCCTTCATCTCGCGGACCAGGTTTGCCCCATGCAGATCACCCGACGCCTCTCCCGCAACGATGACAACGGAGCGGCAATGCTCTGTCTTAGTCGCAATCATTGATCACATCGCTTATCCTGCAAATTTCCTCTTCGTCGATTTCCGGGAAAATGGGCAGGGAGAGGACTTGCGCCGCCATATTTTCCGTGGTGGGAAGCGGGCGACAGTCTTTCCCCTGAAACACGTCCTGTCGGTGGAGTGGAACCGGATAATAGATGGCGCTGGCAATACCCGCCTGCGAGAGAGCTGCCTGCAACCGATCCCGCCGATCGGACACCAGGGTGTACTGATGATAAACATGACGGCAATCCGCGGCTTCACTGGGAAGGGTTATGTCATCGCGGCGGATATACTTCCGGTAAAGATGCGCCGCGTTTCTCCGGCCTTCATTGAAGCTATCGATATGCCGGAGCTTGACACGGACGATGGCCGCCTGGAGCTCGTCGAGGCGGCTGTTGTAGCCCAGGATGCTGTGATGGTAGCGAACGGAACTGCCGTGGTTGCGCAGGACCCGCAGCCTGGCGTCGACTTCAGGGTCGCCGGTGATCACGATGCCGCCGTCGCCGTAGCAGGCCAGGTTTTTACTGGGGAAGAAGCTGAAGCAACCGGCATCGCCAAACGTTCCCACGACGCGGCCCTTATAACGGGCGCCAAAAGCTTGCGCACAGTCCTCGATCACCTTCAAACCGGCTTTCTTTGCGATGGCGAGGATCGGATCCATATCGCAGGGATGGCCAAACAGATGCACCGGGATAATGGCCTTCGTTTTCTTGGTGATGGCCGCTTCAATGAGTGCGGCATCGATATTAAAGGTTTGCGGGTCAATGTCGACAAAGACGGGAATCGCCCCGAGGAGTCCAAGGACTTCCGCTGTGGCGATGAAGGTAAACGGCGTGGTAATGACCTCGTCGCCGGCTCCGATGTCCAGAGCCCGCAGGGCTAGAAGCAGGGCGTCCGTGCCGCTGGCCACACCGACCGCATGCGGCACGTCATGGTAACGGGCGATCTCGGCTTCGAGTTCAGAGACATTGGGTCCCAGAATGAACTGGGTTTTGTCCAGGACATCGAGAACCGCTGCATCGATTTCCGGTTTAAGCTGAAGATACTGCCTTCTGAGATCGACCATGGGTATCATCGTGAAATATCCCTTCCTGTTTTCATTTTTTCGTTGATCAGCAAAGCCAACTCCAGGGATTTCCTGGCTTCGGCACCGGAAACGCGGGGCTCCGCCCGCCGCTTGACGCAGTCGACAAACGAACGGATTTCCTCCTCCAGGGGATCGCACTGTGAGACCGGCACTTGGTTAAGACCGATTTCGATTTTTCCGCCGTCTTTTTCCTGCCTTTTTACCGAGAGGAGTTCGCGTTTGCTGAAGTCAACGGAATGGTATCCTTCCACGCCAAAAAAACGCAGTTTCTGCATGTGTTTCAGGGTAACGCGGCTGGCAGTGATATTGGCGACGCAACCGCTGGCGAAGGTGAGTCGAACATTGGCGATGTCCACTTTCTCCGAGAGCACCGAAACCCCCACGGCTTCAACGTTCTGAAGGGGTGAACGCACGTAATGAAGAATAAGATCGAGGTCGTGGATCATCAGATCGAGGATAACGTCCACGTCCGTTCCCCGTTCGATAAACGGGTGGAGTCGGTGTGATTCAATAAACAGGGGATGATGAATGACTTTGTCCAGCGCCACCACCGCCGGATTGAACCGTTCGATAAAACCGACCTGGAGGATCAGATTCTTTTCCGCGGCCAGGCGAATGAGGTCATCCGCTTCCGGCAGTGTGGCGGTAAAGGGCTTTTCGAGCAAAACATCCTTGCCCGCGGCGAGAAAATCACGTGCCACGAGGTGATGGTCCTGGGCGGGAACGGTGATGCTTACGGCATCCACATTTTCCACAAGTTCCCGGTGATCTGAATAGGCCCTGCAGCCGAAAATGCCGGCGGCTTTTTCGGCCCGTGACCGGTCGCTGTCAGCAACACCGACGATCTCAACATCCTCGATCTGCTGGTATTTCTGGAGGTGGAAATTTCCCAGGTGCCCGATTCCTACTACACCCACGCGTGTTCTGTTCATGATGATACTCCCGACGGGTTAATACGATGGTTATGGTTAATAACTGTTTCGATTGGGCAGGCTCAGCAATAAACTGTTTTGGGAACCGA
>CAZIPU010000107.1:4747-7467 GCA_964541005.1 uncultured Syntrophales bacterium
TTCTCTTAAAAACATGAATAAGCGCGTGTAGTAATGCTCAATTTTACGGCTTTGTGCATATGAAGGTTGACCTTTAAGGGCGTTATCCTATAAAGATCCTGGAAAATCGTTTTACCGGGTTCGGAAGTAATCGGTTGAAGGGCTTATGTACAAATCAAGACAGGTTAGAACGGAATTCAGACGGCTCAGAAAAAAAGATATCAGCACGGAGTTTATTCAAAATTCACCGACATTCGGTGTGGCTATCGACAGGCGGGGCCAAGTCATTTTCATAAACAAAACGATGCTGTATGCCCTTGGTTATGAGGAAAGTGACGTGGTCGGTCAAGATTATGTGTCCATGTTCATTCCTGAGCGTGAGCATGATTCGCTGAATGCGGCATTCGAAAGACACCTTTTGAAAGGGAAGCCGACGATTGTCGAGAATGCTGTTCTGTCGAAGGACGGACGTGAATTGCTTGTCGAATGGCATGGTTGCCCGGTTGTAGATGAACAGGATGACTATGTGTATCATCTGGGCATCGGCATCGATATCACCGAACGCAGGATGATGGAAGAACGTATCAGACGCCTGGAAACGCTGGAGCTGCTGGGAATGGTTGCCGGCGGCGCCGCCCGTGATTTGAACAACCTGTTGGGAATCATGAGCGATTATTCGGAAGTGCTCATGGATCAAATGGATGTTCACCATCCGCTGCGAAAAAGTCTCAGGAGAATCGTGGATTCCGGGCAGAGAGCGGCGGCCATCGTCCAGGACCTGCTGACCATGACAAGAAAAGGCATCATCGTCAGGGAACCTGTCAATCTGAATACAATCATCTCGCATTGCCTTTATTCTCCGGAGTTTATGAATCTGGCCGCGCTTCACGAAGGCGTTCATTTGAAGACCGACCTGGAATCGACCCTGTTGAGCATATCCGGTTCGGACCTGCTTCTCCGGCAAATGATCCTGTGCCTCGTCGGCAATGCCATGGAAGCCACGCCTAAAGGCGGGAGCGTGACGATCAAGACGGAGAATTGCTATCTGGATGAGCCGGTAAAGGGCTACGAGGAGATTGGCAGGGGAGAATACGCGGTATTGCTGATTTCCGACACCGGGACAGGCATTTCTTCCGATCATATCCGCCATATCTTTGAACCGTTTTACACAACCGGACAGACCAGGGTGAATGGCTCCGGTCTGGGGCTTTACCTGGTCTGGGGTGTGCTGAAGGACCATGACGGGCACATCGATGTATGGAGCAAGGAAAGAGAAGGGACGACCTTCAGATTATATTTCCCTGTATTCAGAGAAAGTTTGTCCGAAACCATAGTGGATATCGTTGCTGCCGGTTGTACCGGCATGAATGAATCCATACTGGTTGTGGATGACGAAAAGGCGCAATGTGAACTGGCCACGACGATCCTCTCCAGAGTAAATTACCATGCCAAGGCTGTTTCAAGCGGTGAAGAGGCGGTGGAATACCTGAAATCCGGTAAGGCGGACCTGGTTATTCTGGATATGCTCATGGAGCAGGGAATGGACGGGCTCGATACATACAGGGAGATTATAAGGATACACCCCGGCCAGAAGGCCATTATCGTAAGCGGATGTTCGGGAACGGACCGAATGAAGGAAGCTCGGCGGCTGGGTGCCGGTGTCTTTGTCCGGAAACCTTATCTCTTGAAGAGCCTTGCCATGGAAGTGAGGAGAGAGCTGAACAGGCGATAGGCATGCACGTACAGGTATCGATGTGGTCCGGAATTGAAGGAGAAGACGATGATGAGGGAGGAACTGTATGAGGAAGGCAATCGATATTGATCGGGATCAGGGACGACAGCGGGAATCCCTGCCCGAGATCAGCACGGAGATGCTGCAAGCCATGAGGCGACTGCGTGAGGATGTCGAAAGGGAGCATAAGTCTGTCAAGGAGCCGTGTCAACAGACCTGTAATGAGCTGAAAATGGAAGGGATCGCGGTCGAATATTCCATGACCAATGAGATTGGCTTCATCAGCAAAAAGGTCGTCATCAGGTTCGCAGGACATGACATTTCCCGGATTCATTATCGGGACAAGCTCCCGGTCATGCTGGCCGTGTATGACATATTCCTGACGTCCGGCATCCAGCCTGCTTCCATTTTAGAGAAAAGACAGCAGCGTGATGAGATCGTCTTCGTCTACAGGGATGAATAAATCCACGGGGAAGCTGGGATGGGAGGGCACTTGATCCCGGCGGTTTGCCGTGTCGAATCCCACATTCCGTATGCTTTTATTTGAGATTTCATGGAGGTGGTTAATATGAGCTTTTGTTGGGTTACGATTCATGTGAGTGATTTGGAGAAATCCGTATCCTTTTATCAGGATATCATTGGTTTGAAGGTAAACAGGCGAATGAAGCCGTTACCCGAGATCGACATCGCCTTTTTGGGAGCCGACGGGACGACTGAAATAGAACTGCTGCATCATGACAAAAAGAAGAACCTTACACATGGAAAGGATTTTTCTTTAGGGTTCACGGTGGATTCATTAGATGAAACGGTTGAATTCCTGAACAGCAGGAACATACCGGTCCACTCGGGACCATTTCAACCCAGTCCCGTTCTTAAATTCATATACATACTCGATCCGGATGGATTAAAGATTCAATTTGTAGAAAACATCAAAATATGAATCGGTTGTGCCCTTTATTGCGGGAAATCCGGGAACGCCGGGCAGGTCATTTCGGGAAACGTCATGATT
>CAZIPU010000108.1:0-4036 GCA_964541005.1 uncultured Syntrophales bacterium
CCTTTCGTACACATGTAATAGAAATGATCCGACGTCTGAAGCCTCCTCCAGGTTTTCAACGCGCCGTCATCCCCCGATTGCCTGACCCTGTCTTCCAACTCATACAGAGACCGGAGCGCATCCTGCTGCATTCCGTTACCCGTCCAGGCGGTCAAATCCCGCTCGGAATCCGCCCAGGAAATCGCCTCCTTCACATCGAGCATAGGAGAAGAAGACGGATCAGGAATAATCTGCGCAGGAGTTGCAAAACGGAAATCCGGGTATTTCAGAATTTCTCCGGGCAACTCCCACAGAAAATCGAAAATCCCCGTTTCGGATTCATGGTGTTCACCAAAGGTTTCGTAATCCATAAATAGGTTGATCACCTCCGCAGTTTCGCCTTGTTCGCACAACCGGCGGGCATATTTACTCGCCGTCAGGGGATATTCGAACCAGTCGGTCGAGGTGAACCGAAAGGAAATGTCATCCGAAAACCGGTAATGGCGCAGAAGGACCGTGAGCTCGGGGTGCGAAACAGCGCGGCACGGAACACAGGGGTCGCCGCAGGGCAGAATCCGGTCCGCCCCTTCCGTCAGGATAACCTGGTAGCCCATTTCTCCGACCGTCCTGGCGATATCGTTGCTGTAAATCATCTCCGTGTTGCAGAAGGTCACGGCCTTCTGTCCGAAGAGTCCGTCTATGGCCGCGTGATGATCCTGAACCTGTTCCCGGAACGCAACCGGTGAATAGAGAGAGGCCAGGGAATGATCATAGGTTTCATTCAGCCACTCTACATACCCTGTTTCGTTCATCCTTTGAAAGCCCTCCAGAACATCCGGCCGCTCGGATTCCAACTGCTCGATCAAGGTTCCCGTCAGGGAAAAGGCCACCCGGAAATCCCCGTTGTATTTTCGGAGCAAATCGAGGATTCGGGCATTCGCGGGCAGATAGCACCTGTCCGAAACTTTGTGGAGCACTTCACGGTTCAAGGCCTCATTTTCGTAGTCGTGCCGCCGGTCGATATCGAAAACGGTGTACCGCCTCAAACGCCGGGGCTGGTGAACCTGAAAAAACAGGCAGATACTCGGCATCTCTTTGCGCTCCTTAGTGAACAACCCGCCTATATACATTCCGGATCTTTTCGGCGGCCTCTTTCCACCCCGCCCGGAACAGTTCTTCCCGGACACGGGCCCGGATTTCTTCAACCAGGGGTTCCCTGCGTAAAAGGGCGATCATCTTGTCTGCCATGTCCCGGACGTCCCAGAAATCGACAAGCAGGCAATGGTGCAGAACCTCAGAAACACCGGAGTTGCGGGAGACGATAACGGGAATACCGTAGCGGCTCGCTTCCAGGGGCGAAATCCCAAAAGGTTCCGAAACGCTCGGCATGACATAGAGATCGCACATTCTGAATATGCGATCCACGTCTTCGCCGCGGAGAAAGCCCGTAAAATGAAATTGCTTTCCGATGCCCAGTTCGGCCACCTTTTCGATCATGCCGGGCATCATATCCCCGCTGCCGGCCATGAGAAACGTGACGTCAGGGAGCCTCTTCAACACTTCCGCCGCCGCCTCGACAAAGTAAGCCGGGCCTTTCTGGAAGGTGATTCTTCCCAGAAACAGGACGTTCTTTCCCTTCCGGCCTGCCGGAAATCTCGCCGGATCCTCAATCATGTCGTTGTGAAAAACGCCGTTATGGACGACACTGACGCGTTCGGGGGATACACCATAATACGCGACGATTCTTTTCTTCGTATAGTCGCTTACGGCAATGATGTGATCCGCCTCTGTCAAGCCGCGCTTTTCCATCTCCAGGATCCCCGGATTGACCGCATCACCGCTGCGGTCGTGCTCAAGGGAATGCATATGAAGAATCCAGGGCTTCCCGCTTATTTCCCGTGCTTTAAGCGCCGCCGGGACGGTCATCCAGTCATGACTGTGAATGACGTCGAACACTTCCGACCGGGCGATGGGCTCTGCCGCCCGCGCATATCGCGCCACCTCGGAAAAGAGGTCCCCTTCGTAAGGGACAAAAGCGGCCGCTTCCTGCAGCCCCCATGCGGATAAAATCCCTGTCCTGACGGAACCACCCCGATTTCCATAGGTCATTTCGTTCAGATATGGATGCAGGGGCGAAGCCACGAAAAAATGCGTGATATCTACGGTCGGAGCATCCTCCTGTGTGACGGAAACATCCTCCACAGCAAAGGAATCTGCCGAGGCGACCCTGAGAAAACGATCCTCCCGGGGAATTTCCAAACCCGGCATGACGAACAGAACCTCGACCCGTTCATCCGCAAGGGCCCGGGTCATTCCGAAACAGGCCGTACCCAGACCGCCGCTTAAATAAGGGGGAAATTCCCAGCCAAACATCAACACCTTCATGTTCCTCCCTCCTTTTCCGGTCAAGGTCCCGTAGACGATGTCGCGGGGCCTGTCCGATCCTGGCCGGACGGCAGTCAGCCTGCGCCGTCATGACATCGAAATTTCTCCTATCGATTCATGACACCCAAAAACCGCCCTGGAAATGAGGCCAACATTTCTTTACCAGGTCATTTCCTTCTTCCGGCACGCGGCGGTGGGATATCCCGCAACAGGGTCATCAGCCGGATCAATTCCGCCGTGCTCCATGCCTGAGCAATGCATCCCCCCGGCCTGTGGGGGGCATCTCCGTCGAACACCTCGGAGATGCATCCCAACCCCGCCTGATTCAAATGACTTTTCAGAAAGGACCTGACCTGGTTCAGCAGGTACGTCTTTGCCTTCTTTGAATTCTTGTGAACCTTGAGATAAGCTTCTCCGAAATGTCCCCACAGCCACGGCCATACGGTACCCTGATGGTAAGCGCCGTCCCTTTCGGCCATAACGCCGTCGTAACGTCCGCAATAATCGGAATCTTCGGGAGAAAGGGTGCGCAAACCGCAGGGAGTGAGGAGCAGACTCCGGACCTTTTCCACCACGCCGGGCCATTCCGATGGCTCAAGGGGCGAATACGGCAGGGACACGGCAAAAATCTGATTCGGTCTGACCGCCGTGTCAAGTACCCCCTGGCGTGACACATCACCGAGATAAGATCCCTGTTTTACGCGGAAGGTGTCTCTGAAGGATTGCCGAATCATAGATATCAATTCATCGAGAGCAAATTCCTGATCGTCGTATTGTCCGGCCAGATCACGGGAAAAACAGACGGCATTGTACCACAGGGCGTTGATCTCCACCACGTAACCCCAACGGGGGGTCACGGGAACACCGTCCACGGCGGCATCCATCCAGGTCAGGCGCGTCCCTTCGCTGCCGGCATGGAGCAGACCCCGGTCATCCATATGGATATCGTAAAGCGTCCCCTCCATGAGATGCTTGAGAATCCGCTTCATGACCGGCCAGAGATGCTCCCGGACCCATTGATCATCTCCGCCGTATCGCAGGTACTGCTGCACCGCCCAGAAATACCATAGAGAAGCGTCGATTGTATTGTAGGCGTTCTCTTTCTCGTCTTCCGCAAAGAAGTTGGGAAACAGGCCATGCCTTTCAAAATCCCCGAAGGTCCTCAGAATATCCTGACCCGGCTGGAAACAATGGCGGCAAAACGTCAAGCCGGGCAAAGAAATCAGGGTGTCCCGCCCCCATTCATAAAACCAGTGATACCCGGCCACGACGGAAGACCTGCCCGCAGGTGTCCTGATGAGGAACTGATCCGCCGCCTTGGTGAGGATGCGGACGATGTCCCTGTCCTCCTTAAAGGTCTCCGCAAAGAGATCGTTTTGCTCCTGCGCGGCGAGCCTCTGCTTTCGTTGTGTTGCCCAGACCTTTTTCAGCCCATCCGGGCAGGCTTCCGTAGCAAAACAAATATAAATTTCACCCGTCTGATCAAAGGGAATCTCGATGACGCCGGGGCAGAACAGGTCCTCGTGGAAATCGTAGCCCCGGGCCTTTTCCTCGGCATATTCAAAACGCCTGTACCAGACACCGGCGGGCGAGAACCGTGACGGGACACTAACCTGGATGTGTAAAGAAGGCATGCCGTCATAGGGACTTATCCGGTATCCGTCGTTCAGTT
>CAZIPU010000108.1:4136-7466 GCA_964541005.1 uncultured Syntrophales bacterium
ATGTGTAAAGAAGGCATGCCGTCATAGGGACTTATCCGGTATCCGTCGTTCAGTTTGTCGATTTCACCTCTGAGATAGGTATTTTCGGCCGCAAGGCAGTGAATCCCGCGATAGGCAAGAAACGGTTTGATGTGCAATGTACACGGTTCCTGGCAGTGCGAGAGACGGTACTTCAGAAGAACGCCATCCATCCCGCGAATCATCAGGACCTCTTTTTCCAGCGATTGATCCGCCAACCGGTAGGTGAATTTGGGATGGGTGTCACCGTCAAACCTCGAAAGAGAGGATTGTCCGCCGGGAAAGAAATATCCCGGGAACTGGTGCGATACCAGGGGATATTCTTTTTTGCCGACGGCGATGGAATCATCTACCTTGGACACAAGGACATAACGTCCCGGGGGATCTTTGAGGTTTGCCACCAGTAATCCATGGTACTTCCTCGTGTGGCAATGAAGGATTGTGCCGGATGAATAGCCCCCGGTGGCGTTCGTGTCAAGCCATTCGCAGGTCAGCGCTTCCGGCGATCGGATCAGGTCAGGGTTGTTGATTACAATCGTTGACATGGATACCTCCTTCCTGGAATGCCGGTTATTAAGGCAACTGGAAAATTTCGACGCCGGGGGGTGGTTTGAACTGGAATTTTTGGTCCTTTAACTGGCGATTCAATTGTATGTTGGATAATCGGACACGGGTTACATTGCCGTAAGGATCGTCGAACCGGACCTGATTGATGTGATAAGTGGTCCGGTTGATCTCAATATACGCTTTCGTAAAACCCGCATTTCGGTCATAAGGCGTGAGCTGAAGGAGATAATGTTCTCTGTTATCCGTCTGTTCGGATGCGGCGAATTGCACCTGGAAATCCTTTTTGATCCCGCCCAAACCGGACAAAAGACGGACGGTCGCCGTCGATCTCAGGAGCCGGTCCGTGTCCTGCACATAGGCCACCTGATCTTCGGGAACATACAACCAGGATTTCTCGGAATTGACCACCAGAGTTTTTTCCTTCGGTTTATCATAGAGCCAAAGCATTTTCCGGGGCTTCATAAAGTACAGCCGTCCCTTTTCCCGCTCCGTCTTCCCCTGGCTTTTCAGAAACGTCTCCTGGACAAAACTCGCCTGGAAATCCTTCGTCCGCAGAAACTGTTTTTCAATCCGGTCAAGAAGCTCATCCAGGGACAGGGCATGGCTCCATACACCGGAAAAGATGAGAACCGCAATCGTCATCACAACGGTTACGACCAGGAATTGGGATTTTTCAGACCGGTACGGCATTGTTTTCTACCTTTTACGGACGGATTGGAGGGGTAAAATCTCCGTGTATTGCGCCATCTTTCTATACATAAACCTAATAAACGTCAGATATTGCGGCGTATATTGCAAGTATATGTAATCATTAAGATATTTACTTGCCTATAATGTATGCAATAAGGTAGAAAATCGAAGCGGATATGGACTTATGGACTTTATCAACAGCCTTATCCACAATCTTCTCCACAGTTCTGTGGATTTCATGACCAAGTATCCGTTTCAATGCGGAAATCACGATTCCGCCTCTTTCCTTATGCAACTTTTATTCTCCAGCCGAAAGGATCGGGCGACACGCCGTATTGCAGATCCAGGATCTCGTTGAAGAGTTTTTCCGCCAGAGAACCGGTTTTTCCTCCGTTGATGGCATATTCCTTGCCTTTATAATGCATATGGCCTACAGGAGACACGACAGCGGCCGTACCCGAGGCAAACACCTCTTTCAAGGTGCCGTTTGTCGCCGCATCGGTCACTTCGTTGATATCGATTCGCCGCTCCACCACGTTCATCCCCCAGGACCGGGTCAGCTCCAGGATGGAATCCCGCGTCACTCCCGGAAGAATTGTCCCCCCAAGAGGCGGCGTCACCAGTTCATCCCCGATCAGAAAGAAGATATTGCTCGTTCCCACCTCTTCCACGAACCGGCGTTCAACCGCATCCAGCCAAAGCACCTGGGTGTACCCCATCCCGCTGGCCAGTTGCATGGCGTAGAGACTGGCGGCATAATTCCCGCCGGCCTTACAGGCGCCGGTTCCTCCGGGAGCGGACCGCACGTAATCTTCACTGACATAGATTTTCGTCGGATTGAATCCCTCCGGATAATAGGCGCCGACAGGTCCGACGATCACGAAGAAAAGGAACTCATTGGCCGGGTGAACGCCAAGGGCCGCCTCGGTCGCGATCATGGCGGGGCGGATATACAGCGAAGCCCCCTTGGTCCGGGGAATCCAGTCCCGGTCGATCAGAACCAATTGCTTGACGGCTTCGACGAAGAAAGTCTCGTCCAATTCGGCCATGCAGAGGCGCCGGGCCGAAACGTTCATGCGTTTTGCATTTGCATCGGGACGAAACAGGTAAATCGATTCATCTTCCCCCCGGTAGGCCTTCATGCCTTCGAAAATCTCCTGACCGTAATGGAGGCACTGGGCCGTCGGGTCGAGAGACAGGGGGCCGTAAGGTCCCAGAACGGGATCGTACCAGCCTTTATCCTGGCGATAACGCATCGTAAACATATGATCTGTAAATATTTTGCCGAAACCGAGCTTGGATTCGTCGGTGGGCTTGATTTTTCTTTTCTCCGGAGGAACCTGATTAACGATGATTTCCATGATATCTCACCCTTCTTGATAAACCTTTCACAAAGTAATGTCGTACCTTAACGATAAACTTTGCTTAAATACCACTAAATCACGCTTCTATCAAGGTTTCTGTACTGAATGGCCTCGGCGACATGAGGGGCTTGGATGTGCGTTTCGGCCTCCAGATCGGCGATCGTGCGGGCGACCTTGAGAATCCGAGTAAAGCTCCGGGCGCTCATCCCAAGCCGATCAATGGCCATCTCCAGGAGCTTATGGGATTCCTCGTCAATGGTACAGAATGCCTTAATCTGGCGCTCACCCATCCTGGCGTTTACCAGGGTATTTGACCCGCTGAAACGGCTTCTCTGGGTGGTCCTCGCCCGCATCACGCGTTCCCGGATTTCTGCGGATGATTCCGCGGTAATCCGGGAAGTAAGCTCACGGTAACGAAGCGACGGGACCTCGATGTGGATGTCGATCCGATCCAAGAGGGGGCCGGAAATCTTCGACTGATATTGGCGGATCTGGGTCGTCGAACATCGGCAGGCCTTCTGCGTATCCCCATAGTACCCACAGGGGCAGGGATTCATCGCCGCCAGGAGCATGAACTGAGCGGGATAGGTTGCCGTCGAGGAAGACCGGCTAATGGTGACGACGCCATTTTCCAGGGGCTGGCGCAGGGCTTCCAGGGCATTTTTCTTGAATTCAGGGAATTCGTCCAGAA
>CAZIPU010000109.1:0-7410 GCA_964541005.1 uncultured Syntrophales bacterium
ATATGAACATTCCGAAACTCGCCGCCATATATAAAACCGGATCTGTCCGGCCTTTTTTGTTAATCTTCACCGATCTGGACGGAACTTTGCTGGATCAGCAAGATTATGCCTTCGATCACGCCCTTCCTGCTCTCAAACGCATCCGGAATCTGGACATCCCTCTAATCTTAACAACCAGCAAAACGAGAATCGAGGTTCAGTTTCTGCAGCAGAAGCTGAACATAAACGAGCCGTTTATCACGGAAAACGGGGGAGGCATTTTCTTCCCCCGCTCATACCGGGGATTCCTGATAAAGGGCGCTTTTGAAAAAGATGTTTATCAGTGTCTGTGTTTGGGCAGATCCTATGAAGCAATCCGTGAATTTATCAATGATGACATCAAAAAACGTTTCCCTGTTCGTGGTTTTGGCGACTTATCCGTTGCAGAGATCATGAATCTGGCAAACCTTTCACGGCAAGAGGCGAAGAATGCCCAGTGTCGTGAATTCACGGAGCCGCTTCTGGTTGAAAATCCCGACGATGTTCCCCAGTTGATCGCTTTGGCTCTTCAGGCGGGTTTGAAGCTGACCCGGGGGGATCGTTTTTTTCACCTGATTGATCAAAAACAGGACAAGGGAAAGGCGGTAAAAAAGGTAACGGAAATTTTCAGGGAGCATCTGGGGGAAAAGATTCGGACGATCGGCCTCGGTAACAGCCGGAACGATCTGCCCATGCTGGAAAATGTGGACATTCCCGTTTTAATTCCACATCCCGGCGGGCATTACGAGGATACCGGTCTGTTGAATATCCGGAAAGCGCCATACCCCGGAAGCCGTGGATGGAACGCGGCGGTTATGGAGTTGCTCGATGACTTCACGAGAAACGGTTAGGGAAATATTTTACAGTGCCCTCAAGTCAATTTCCCCTGAGAGCATCATGTGTCGGAATGTTGTCAGGATGGCTGATGATCTGCAGGTTCAGGGCGTTTCTTATTCCCTGGCGGGATACGACCACGTCCATATATGTGGCAGTGGCAAGGCTGCGGCAAGGATGGCTGTTGCCTTGGAGAAGCTTCTGTGGGATCGGCTTGCCGGGGGAATCGTTGTCACCGGCGAATCAGGCTACGAGTCTGCAAAACTGACGTTCCTCGCTTCATCCCATCCCATTCCGACAGAGAAAAGCCTGTCTGCGGCTGAAGCCCTTTCAGATTATCTGTCGCGGCTTTCCAGCAACGATTTGTGCATCTATCTCCTTTCAGGAGGGAGTTCATCCCTGGTTGAAAAACCGCTGCCACCGGTTACTCTCTCTGATTTTCAGTCATTATCCTCGATGCTTCTGAAAAGCGGTATGCGTATCGCTGAAATGAACACAATCCGGAAACATCTTTCCTCGGTGAAAGGTGGTCGACTGGGTGTAATGTCTAAGGGAAGGATCATCGTTCTGGTCATTTCCGACGTCATCGGCGACGACCTGGAGGCGATCGGTTCCGGTCCCCTCTATTCGGACCGGTCCACCTATTTGGATGCCAGGTCAATCCTGGAACGCTATGCTCTTTGGGAACAAGTTCCGGATTCCATACGCCGTGTCATCGAAGACGGCATTGCGGGCCGGATTGGAGAAACGGTCAAGACGACTCCGGACCATGTTCATCATTACCTGCTGGGCAGTAATATGAAATTTCTTGAGGCGGCAAAAATAAAAACCGAGGCATTGGGCATCCATGCCCACATCATGACCTCCTCCCTCTGTGGCGAGGCCGGAGAGGTGGCGAAAGTTCTTGTTGCCTTGGCACGCGAAATCGGAAAAACGGGAAATCCCTTTCCTCCTCCCGTTTGCCTTCTCTTTGGCGGGGAAACGACGGTGACCGTGACGGGCACCGGTACGGGTGGACGCAACCAGCAGTTGTGCCTTTCCTTCCTGGCGGAGCATCCGTTCCCGGTAAAATGCACCCTGCTCAGTGCCGGTTCCGACGGTATAGACGGCAACTCGGATGCCGCCGGTGCCATTGTCGATGGTGAAACGATCACCCGTATGAATCGGCTGGGACTCAATTCGGACTCTTATCTGAGGCAAAACGATGCATATCATTTCTTCAAGCAGACCGATGATCTTCTTTTTACGGGACCAACGGGAACCAATGTGATGGATATGCAGATCCTATACATTGAAGGTTGAAAATGAATGCCGTCATGACAAAAAGATTTTCCACGGCCCTGCGGGATAAAGTCAGGCACAAGATCGAGGAACTCGGGGAGGTCGATTTTCTGATCGGGATTCCTTCCTATGTCAGCGATTCTTCAATCAGCCATGTCATTAACACGGTCTATAAGGGTCTCGACACCTATTATCACAACAGCAGGGCCTTGATCATGGTCTCCGATGGCGGTTCGACGGACGATACACGTGATATTGCACGGGCGGTTGAAATCGGTTCTTTCAATGTCGAAAAGATTGTGGCGATTTATCGGGGCATTCCCGGTAAGGGGTCAGCTCTGCGGGCCATCTTTGAAGCCGCAAAATTTCTGAAACCCCGTGCGGTGGCCGTGTTCGACTCCGACCTCGTTTCCATCGCCCCCATATGGATCAAGAATCTTTTGGAACCCGTCCTGGAAGGGTATGATTTCGTAGCACCCGACTACAATCGCTATAAACTGGATGCGACCATCACCAATACCATTGCCTACCATTTGACCAGATCGCTGTATGGGTATCGTATCCGGCAGCCCATTGGCGGGGATTTTGGTCTTTCTTTGCCTCTGATTCGTCATTATCTGGAGCAGGATGTATGGGAAAGTGATGTGGCAAAGTTCGGCATTGACATCTGGATGACGATCACGGCGATTGTCGATGGATTCAAGATCTGCCAGTCGAAACTCGGCGTGAAGATTCATGGGTCGAAAGACCCGGTTTCGGACCTGGGTCCGATGTTCCGCCAGGTCATGGGAACCCTTTTCCAGTTGATGGAAAAAACCCAGGCTTTCTGGAAAGACACCCGGGGATCTCGGGATATACCTACATTCGGGAATTACACGGACGGCACTCCCGTTCCTTTTGAAATCAACCAAAGCGGGCTGATTGAATATTTCCAGGTCGGATTCAAAAACTTCGGCAGCATCTGGCAGCAGTTCATCGAAAAGGACGATTTCCAGGTCATCGAGGCTCTCGCGGCGCTTCCCGACGAGAAGGATTTTCATCTTCCTGTTGCCACATGGATCAGAATCGTTTATCGTTATGCCAATGCCTTTCACTCAACACCGAGGCAGAGAATGAAACTTCTCGACACCCTGACGCCTCTTTACTATGGCCGGGTGGCTTCCCTCGTCAACGAGCTGGAGGCAATGGAAGATCACCATATCGGCGAATTCTTTTCCAGCCAGGCAAAAGAATTCGAAGATATGAAAGATTACCTGATCAACCTTTGGACTTAAGGAGACCGAAGATGGCTGATTTTTACCAGCACGGCACCATCACGACTCTGCAGAAACTCGGGGAACGCAAAGACCAGGAACTGGAAAAGGAACTGGAGAAGTTTTCCCGGAAAAGGCCCATCGCCCTGCTGTTGCCCGCCCTGGTGTCGGAGTTTGAAAATCCGGCCATTTCCGGCATCCTGGCCGAATTGAAAAAGGTCAATTATATCCGGAAGGTCGTCCTCTCCCTGGACCGGGCCGACGAACACCAGTTCAACGCCATAAAAAAAACCATGTCGGTTTTGCCTTGTGAAGTCAAGGTCGTCTGGCATGACGGACCGCGAATCCGAAAACTTTATGATGAGCTGAGACGGAATGAATTCAAGCTGGAACGGCCGGGCAAGGGCCGTTCCGTCTGGATGACGATGGGCTATATCCTATCGGACAAAGATATTTACGCCATCGCCCTGCATGATACGGATATCTTAACTTACAATCGGAACATGCTCTCACGCCTCGTTTATCCGGTGGTCCACCCTGCCCTGGATTTCGAATTCAGCAAGGGATATTACGCCCGGGTCAAAGGAAAACTCTACGGCCGGGTCACGAGGCTTTTTTACACCCCCCTGATCCGGGCGCTGAAAAGAATCCTGAATTACAACCCCTTCGTCGATTATCTGGGCAACTTCCGTTATGCCCTCTCCGGAGAATTCGCCCTGATCAGCTCTCTGGCCAGGGGCATCCGCATATCCCCGACATGGGGTCTGGAAGTGTCTCTTTTGAACGAGGTTTACCGAAAGACCTCCATCAATCGCATCTGTCAGGTGGAAATAACGGAGAGTTATGACCACAAGCACCAGTCCCTCCAGAAGGACAGTCCCGATGTCGGCCTGATCCGGATGGCCACCGAGATTGCCGAAGCCCTTTTCCGGATCCTCAGTCAGGACGGCATCATGATGAGCCAATCCTTTTTTCGGACGCTTTACATGGTTTATATCGAAGAATCCCGGATCGCCGTCGAAAAATATCACGCCCTGTCCCTGCTCAATGGCCTGAAATACGAACGGCACGGAGAAATCGAAGCGTCGGAGGCTTTTGTTCATTCCCTGAAGGTCGCCACCGAGGGTTTTATGGCAGACCCGGTCGGTCAGCCCATGATGAGCGCCTGGGTTCGTGTGGCTGCGGCGATTCCCGATTTCGCGGATCGCTTTATCGAGGCCGTTGACGAGGACAATGAATAAGTAACGATTCAACCCGTCCATACAGCGGGAATCCGGTTGGATTTTTCAGGTAAATCTTTCCCCCTCAGGGGATGGTTCATCAATTTCAAGGCCTGAGCGTATCGGCACGATTGTTATTCCTGAGAATCCATCGCAATCGATGCATCAATAAAGGCACGCTAATGAAAAAAGAAGCCATTAAATCGGATTCGGACACAATCATCGCCGAGTACCTTGAGAAGTCACTTCTGTATCAGAATTTTGCCTCGACCATGCAAAACCTGATGGTGAACTTGCTGGACAATAACGGCTTCAAATATCAGATTTCCATGCGATTAAAATCTCCGGACAGTATCCGCGAAAAAATTGCGCGAAAACATCCGGTAGGGAAATTTTACAGGCGGCTGAACGATCTGACGGATCTGGTCGGGGTGCGAATCGTTTTTTATCTGGAAAGCGATAAGCAAAAATTCATTGAATTGTTGCTCAGGGAATTCAGTCCCGACAAAATGCAAATCGAAGAACACGAAAAGGAAAGCGGCTATCGTTCAACCCATATCGTCCTGCAGTTCGGCCGGAAGCGGCTTTCCCTGAATGAATATCGAAATTTCGCGGGACTTCAATGCGAATTGCAATTGACGTCGGCACTGTATCATGCATGGTCGGAAGTGGAGCACGGCATTTTTTACAAACGCGACAACCGGCTCGTTGACGTGGACGAAGAATCCATGCAGGCCCTGAAAGCGGAATTGGAAACGGCTCTCAATCATCATATCCACAGTGCGTCGAATATCTTCGAATCGGTGGCGGAGAGAATCAAGCAGTTGTGCATACAGCATCAGGCTGCCGATTTGCAGAAAAACGATTAATGGAAAGAGTTCCTTATCGAATGAAAAGGTAGAAGCGAATGTTGAACTTTAGATTGAGCTTGATTCTTCTGCTGGCATGTTTTGCAATGATTTTCCTCATTCAGAACGTGGAAGCTGTGGATGTAAGGTTTCTTTTCTGGCACATTGCGGTATCCCGTGCGATTGTCATATTCATCGCTTTTATGCTGGGATTTTCCATGGGCTGGTTTCTGCACAGTTTCCTGGTCTACCGAAAATCCAAACACGCCGGGCAGATTGGTTCGGACCTGCCCCAGGGTTGACATCGCAGGAAACCCTTCGCAGGTGAATGAAGATGAACAAACTGAAATACTTCATAAAAAAATTTCTTGCCCACTATGCAGCACAAATAGACCAGAGATCGGTCATCAAAGATATCGTTGCCGAGCTTGACCTGTCGCCCGGCTATTTAAGCTTGTTGAATCTGGCCAATCTCATTGCCTTGTTCGGCCTGCTCACCAACAGTGTCGCCGTCATCATCGGCGCCATGCTTATTTCACCCCTGATGGGCCCTATGATCGGTTTCGGTTTTTCCTTTGTCACAGGTGACGATGCCATCTGGAAAAAATCCCTCAAAAAAGTGTCTGTAAGCGTGGCCGTCACAATCCTTGTCGCGGCGCTGGCCACTTTCTTTTCACCACTCAACGATATTACGCATGAAATTCTTGCCAGAACAAAACCGAACCTTTTCGATCTGCTCATTGCCTTCCTGGCCGGTTCGGCAGGAGCCGCGGCACTTTGCACAAAAAAGAATTATTTGACGGTTGTACCCGGCGTTGCCATTGCCACCGCCGTCATCCCCCCCCTGAGTGTGGCGGGATTCGGCCTCGGCATCGGCAATCTGCACATTGCCTCCGGAGGATTTTTTCTCTTTTTCACCAATTTCGTTGCCATTGTGATCACGAGTTGCGCTGTCTTTTACTTCTATGGCTTTCGACCGGCTGCGACTTACGATATTGAGAATCGTAAATTGAAGAAGCGCATCACCCTGCTGCTGCTGTTGCTTTTTATCATATCCATCCCCCTCATTTACACACTCGGGGTGACAATTGCGGAGGCCAAACTGCGCAAGGATGTCAAGACCGCGCTTCAGGAAATTTACGACCGGAAGGGTTCGTCGCGGTTATCCGAATTTTCCTACGTCAAATCCGACAAGAATTCCCTGGAGATAGACGCAACGATTCAAACCGTTACACTCATCCAGGACAGGGATATCGCTTTGGTCGAGACGCGTTTGGCGGACAAGCTTCGGCGTAATGTTAAATTCAGTCTTGTACAGAACCAAGTCGTCCAGGGCGGCCTGAAGGAGGAAGCGACGGAGCCTCGCGTGCCGCTGATCGCTCAGGTTAAGCCGCCGGAGGATCTCATCAGAAATTCCCGGGAAGAGATGCTCAAGGCTGTCATCATTCCATTGCGGAAGATTGAAACAATCATTTCCCCGTCGCAGCTCATGAATTATTCGGTAGGCATTCAGAAAAATGACTCCCGGTTGTCCGTTTTCCTGAAAATCAGACGTGACAACCCCTTATCCGGGGAACAGATCCGGTGGCTTGCAAAAATCCTGGAAGCGGATTTGAAAAGTCCCGTCGTCGTTTCGATAGAAACGGTCCCCTTTGTGCCGGTTATGTTTTACAATTCCGGAGAAGTAACGTTGAGTGAAGAGAAAAAAGACAGTCTGTCCGTATTGAAACGAGTTTATGATCTCGACCGGGGCGTCGGCATCATGCTCGAAACCGGCCCGGAATCATCCCGGCCTTATCGTGAACGCATGGCTAACGCACGACAGAGATCGGAAGCGATTGAAACATTTATTAACAGCCGTTTCCACATCCCCGCTTCCCAGATCAAAATAAAAATAACGGATAGAGCCGTGAAAGTACCGTTCGTCAAAGTAACCGTGTTATCAAAAGAAATTGT
>CAZIPU010000110.1:0-7395 GCA_964541005.1 uncultured Syntrophales bacterium
TTCTGAATACGGCAATAAAAAACGGAAGCCAAGAAAAAGATGCAATCGAATACCAGCCACATTTCCATCGTCCTTTGCCGGCCCCAGTTTGCCGGTAATGTCGGCGCCGTTGCCCGGTGCGGGAAGAACATGGGTATCGACCGGCTCGTCGTGGTCGGGAATCCAAACCTCGACCCGGATGAGATGTACCGGCGCGCCACCCATGTTGCCGCCGGGGTAATCGATGGCATCAGGCATGTCGACAATCTGGAAGCAGCCCTTGCAGATTTTCAGTACGTTGTCGGGACGACGGCCCGACTGGGAAATGCCCGGGGACCGGTGGTGTCGCCCCGAGAGATGGCTGAAAAAGTGGCTGCCATTTCGCAGGAAAACCGGATTGCCCTTCTTTTTGGGCCCGAAGATGCGGGCCTGACCAACGACGAGCTCCGTTTCTGCCACCTCGCCGTCAATATTCCCACGGCGGAATTCAAATCTCTGAACCTCTCCCACGCCGTGATGATCCTCTGTTACGAGATTTTCGCCTACCGGTCCTCCGGCGAAGGGCGCTTCGTATCCAAATTGGCCTCCTCACGGGAACTCGAGGGCATGTATGGCCAGGTGGCGTCCCTCCTTATGAAAATCGGTTTTCTGAATTCCCAAAATCCGGAATATTGGATGATGCACATCCGGCGCTTGCTGTCGAGAACGGGTCTCTATTCCAAAGAAGTGAAGATTGTCCGGGGTATCTGCCGACAGATGGACTGGTTTCTGGCGAACGGGGTGAAGGAGGACAAAAAGGCTTGACTTTACGAGACTGTATCCGTATTAGACCTAAGTTTGATAAGGCCGTGAAAAGTCCGGCTTTGTTGTTTTGAAGAGCGACAGAAGACAAAGAATCTTTTTGAGATTAGATCCTTCGCATTTGCTCAGGATGATAAAGGGACCGGGATTGACTTTTTGCGAAACCGTCCGGTTTGCCGAAGAAATTTCAACTAAAAAATCCGAAATGAACAAGGGGGTTAACGCATGAAAATGAATTTTTCCTTTACGGGCGCGAAGAAGATTGTCTTCGGGAGCGGATCATTTGATGCCCTGGTGGATTATATCAGGGAACTCAAGGGGGCACGTCCTCTGATCGTGCTCGATCAGAATCTCGCCGGTGCGGGTTTCCAGGAAAGAATCGAGAACCTCCTGACCAAGGGCGGTATGAAATATGTCATTTACGGCAAGATTATTCCCGAGCCGCCTCTGGAATTAGTCGATGAAGGGGCGAAAGCGGCCATCAAGGCGAAATGCGACTGTGTTGTCGGGATCGGTGGTGGGAGTGCCATGGATACGGCCAAGGCGATCTCGGCCGTTGCGGGTAACAAGGGGAAAGCCGTCGAATATCTCGGCCTGAACAACGTTCCCGGACCGGGCCTGCCCCAGATTCAGGTACCGACTACGGCGGGAACGGGGAGCGAGGTGACCTTCACCGCCGTCTTCGTGCGGAAGAACCTGAAGAAAAAAGAAGGGATGAACAGCCCCTATCTGTACCCGGACATTGCCCTGTGTGATCCGACCCTGACGGTGACACTGCCGCCCCAGCCAACGGCGGAAACGGGTATCGATGCCCTGTGCCACGCCATCGAGTCCTACACATCCATCAACGCCTCTCCCATGAGCGAGATGTTTTCCCTCGAAGCGATTCGCCTCATTTCGGAAAACCTCAGGACCTGCGTTCATAACGGAAGCGATCTCCAGGCCCGGGAACAGATGCTTTTGGGGAGCCTCTACGCCGGGTTGGGTTTGGCCAACGCGGGAGTGACAGCGGTTCATTCCCTGTCCTACCCCTTGGGAGGACGCTATGGCGTTCCCCATGGTCTGGCCAATACCATGATCCTGCCCGCCGTCATGGCTTACAACCTGCCGGGTGCCCTGGAGAAGTTTGCCGATATCGCCGAGATCATGGGTGAAGCGACGGACGGCCTGTCTCTCCGGGATGCGGCCTATCTGGCGGTGGAAGCCGTCGAAGCCCTGATTGAGGATTGCGGCATCACGACAACCCTGGAAACCCTGGAAATTCCCGAAGCGGTCTTCCCTGATTTGGCCGAGGTGGCGGTAACCGTAGCGCGGCCCCTGGCAAACAACCCCTGCAAGATGACCTTGGAGGACATGGTCGATATTTACAAACAGTGCTACTGAGCCGCTTCTTCATCAACCCATGGGGGTCGCTTTCCTTTGAAGGGGGAGAAAGCCGGAAAGGCAAGAAACAATCCGGGCAAGGTCCTGGATTCCGGAGCAGGGGGCTGTGACATGGCTCTTAAGGCGGAATGGCAGGAGTAAAAACAGACGATTACAGGGCAATATCAGCAAACGGAGGATAGATAACATGGCCGGTGCGGAACTGATTGGTAAGGAAGAAATGAAGGAAGTGATGGACGTCCTGGAAACGGGCGTTTTCATGCGATACGGATTCGACAAGGAGAGAAAGGGTATTTTCAAGGTTAAGCAATTTGAAGAAGAATTCGCCCAGTACTGCGGTTCGACCTACGCCCTGGGCGTCACGTCCGGTTCGTCGGCCCTGAAGGTGGCCCTGGCGGCCATGGGTGTCGGTCCTGGCGATGAAGTCATCGTCCCGGCCTTTACCTTTGTGGCGACCTGGGAAGCGGTTCTCGAAGTCGGGGCCATTCCTGTGATGGGCGACATCGACGCGACCCTCAACCTCGATCCGGCGGATATCGAGCGCAAACGGACCCCTTATACCAAGGCGGTCATCCCGGTTCATATGTGCGGCTCCATGGCTCATATTGACCAGATCATGGCCGTGGCAAAAAAGCACAACCTCCTGGTTTTGGAAGACAACGCCCAGGGATGCGGCGGCAGCTTCAAGGGCAAGAAACTGGGGACCTTTGGCGATATGGGGATCTTCAGTTTCGATTACTACAAGACCATCACCACCGGTGAAGGCGGTATGGTTCTGACGGACAACAAAGAGTACGCCTGGCGGGCCGATGAGTACCATGATCACGGTCACGACCACAATCCCGCAGTGACGCGGGCCATGGAAGGCCGCCACATTCTGGGTTTCAACTACCGGATGAACGAACTCCAGGGGGCGTTGGGTCTGGCCCAGTTGCGGAAGCTCGACATGGTCTGTGCGGAGCAGATGAAGAACAAAGCGAAGATCAAGGGATTCCTGAGCCAGGTTAAGGGCATCGGTTTCCGGGACATTCCGGATCCGGCCGGCGATACGGCGACATTTCTCGCCTTCAACATGCCGACGGAAGAGCTGGCGGCGAAATTTCAGAAGAGTCTGGCTGCCGGCGGCGTCGACACGGTCTGCTTCAAGGCCAACAAGTGGCACTACGCCCCCAACTGGGAGCACATGATGGCCCGGTCGACGGCGAATCCAAAGCAGTACCCCTTCACCGATCCCTCCTACAAGGGCAAGGTGATCTATGACCGGAAGAACATTCCCCAGGCGGAGGATCTTCTGGGCCGGACGCTGGTCATGGGCATTTCCGTAAAGATGGCCGATGAGCGAATCGCTCAGATCAAGGCAGCTGTTGAAAAGGCGGCGCAGGAGTTGTAGAGAATAGCAACGCCGCTGTAAATTTGAATCAAAGGAGTATTGCAAGATGATCGTCGTTACGGGCGGGGCCGGGTTTATCGGCAGTGCCTTTGTCTGGAAATTGAACACCGAAGGGATCGACGAGGTGATTATCGTCGATCGTCTCGGCTGTTCAAAGAAATGGAAGAATCTCGTCAACCGGCGCTATGCCGATTTCCTGCATAAGGACACCTTTCTCAGGATGATCCTTGAGGACCGGGTGCCCTTTCCCGTCGAAGCCCTCGTGCACATGGGGGCCTGCTCCTCCACGACGGAGGCGGATGCGGACTACCTCATGGAGAACAATTTCCACTACACCTGCCGGGTGACCGAATGGGCCATGAAGCATGGGGTCCGCCTGATCTACGCCAGTTCCGCCGCGACCTACGGCGACGGGTCCCGGGGCTTTGACGATGATGAGGGACGGATCAAGGACCTTCGGCCCATCAACATGTACGGTTATTCAAAACAGCTCTTCGACCAGTGGAGCCTGCGCCACGGCATCCAGAAGCAGGTTGCGGGGATCAAGTTCTTCAATGTTTTCGGGCCGAACGAGTACCATAAGGGGGACATGTCCAGTGTCATCTACAAGGCCTGTCAGCAGATCCGGGAAACGGGCCGGGTGCGGCTGTTCAAGTCCCATCGCCCCGATTACGGCGACGGGGAGCAAAAGAGGGATTTCGTTTACGTGAAGGACTGCGTGGAAGTTCTGTGGTGGCTCATGGAACACAGGGAGGTGAACGGCATCTTCAATCTCGGCACAGGCAAGTCCCGGAGTTGGAATGATCTCATTGCGGCTGTTTTTGCCGCCCTGGGACGGGAAAAACAGATCGATTACATCCCCATGCCGGAGAACCTCCAGGCCCAGTACCAGTATTACACGGAGGCGAAGATGGATAAACTGCAGGTCCGTGGTTGCCCCGTGACGTTCAAATCTCTTGAAGATTCCGTTCACGATTACGTCGTGAATTATCTGAGTTGCGGGGAAGCCTGCCTGTGAGAGTTGTCTGTGTGATTCCCTCCCGTTACGAATCGAGCCGCTTTCCCGGAAAGCCCCTGGCGGATCTCTGCGGAAAGCCCATGATCCGGCATGTCTATGAACGGGTTCTCCGGGCGAAAACCGTGACCGGGGCGGCGGTCGCCACCGATGACCGGCGCATTTTCGATGCCGTTGAAACGTTCGGGGGCAGGGCCATCATGACGGCCGGTCGTCACCGGTCGGGAACGGACCGGATCGCCGAGGCGGCAACGATTCTGAACCTGGATGAAAACGATATCGTGGTCAACATCCAGGGGGACCAGCCCATATTCGAACCCGCCCAGGTCGACGAAGTGGTCGCCCCCCTGCTGGCGGATGCCTCCATTCCCATGTCCACCCTGATCTACCGGATTGTCCGGGAGGAAGAAATCACGCACCCCAATGCCGTCAAGACGGTTTTCGACAAGGACCACTTCGCCCTGTATTTTTCGCGGTCCACGATTCCTTATGACCGGGACGGCATACACGAGGCAAATTATTACAAACACCACGGTATCTACGCCTACCGACGGCATTTTTTGGATACCTTTTCCCGTCTGCCCCAGGGCACGCTGGAAAAGCTGGAAGCGTTGGAGCAGCTCCGGGCGCTGGAGCACGGCTACCGGATCAAGGTCGTGGAAACCGCCTACGATTCCGTCGAAGTCGACACCCCCGCCGAGCTGACTCGGGTCAAGGAGATCATTCTAGGCAGCGGCGCTGCCTGATTCTTCGTCTAGAGCAGGGCTCATGGTCGATATCGAGCATCTCAACCGCATCCGCCTGGTCGAAAAACCCCGGGGCCAGATGATCGTGGCGAATTGTCTTTTAACCCCCAACTACCGTTTCTTCGCCAAAGTCGATATCCAGATCGAAAACCTCGAAAAGATTCCCCGCGACGAAAACGTCATCTTCGCCATGAACCACACGGACCGGTACAATTACTGGCCCTTCCAGTGGAAACTCTGGACGATGAAGGTCTTTCCCTACACGACGGTCTGGGTGAAGGGAAAGTACTACCGCAACGCCCTTTTGGGAAAGTTTCTTGATGGATGCAACCTCATTCCCGTGCCGTCCATGGCATATTTGATAGAGGAATTTTATCAGAAAAAATTCGGGGAACGGATCGACCCGGAGCTTTACCGGGATGTGAGGGATGTGATCGATGGGAAGTACGACCGTGCCGGAACCTATCCGGAAAACGCCGCCCGGGTTTTCCGCGCCTGGGGGAATGACTTCGTCGAGTTTATCAGGGATTACTACGATCTCGTGATGGATCGGGTGGCCGAACTCAGCCGCCAGGCCCTCTTCGACCGGGGCCTCAACCTGATCATCTTTCCCGAGGGGACCCGGTCCGTCCAACTGGCGGACGGGAAAACGGGCCTCGCCCAGCTGGCCCTCTGGAGCCGGAAGAAAATCGTCCCCATCGGCTGCAACAATTCCGAGCAGGTCTACCGGGGCCACCTGCCGTTCGCCCGGAGCGGACAAATCGTCTACCGCGTTGGGGATCCCCTGTCCCTGGAGGACCGCCTGAAGCCTTACCGGATCGACACGCCGTTCAAACTCTTTTCCAGGGATTCCCAGCGGAAATACCGGGAGCAGTTCGAAGGTGTGACCCATGCCGTCATGACCAGTATCGGCCAACTCCTTGACGAGCGGTACCGGAAATAAAAAGAGAAAGGTATAAAAAGGATCTGGCGGGTTTTTCGTTGCGTCTTTGTTTGATGAAAACGTGAAAAGTCGAAAAAACGTCTATCCTGTCATTCCGGGCAAGCGTAGCGCGACCCGGAATCCAGTATTTCCATTCAGTTATGGGTGCCGTATCAACTCCGGCATGACAGCCTGAGCGACTTTTTGCGAGGCCATCTTTAAGCGTACACCGGTTGACCCGCTGCCATCCGGTTTCGGAGTGCAGCGAGCATTTGTCTTTCATTCAGTTCCTGTGCCCACTCGGGACGAAGTTGGAAATGCGGCTGGTCAATGATCGTTTTCCAGCTTCCGCCCCACTCCAAGCCAAGATCCATGCCAATGACCCCGGCAGCCTTGTATTTTGGAGAATCGCCAAGATACTGGTTGCCTTCGAACACGCCGATATCGAAGGCGATACCAAAATTATGATTGGAGTACCCCCCTTTTGCGTTTGTAACGATCATGCCCGGTGCGGTTCTTCCCTGGGCGTAAAGGGCGTTCTGCTCCTCGTAAGTCCGCAATCCGCTGATGATTTTGATCCTGATTCCTGCAAGGTCCGCCTTGTGAACGAGGGCCCGGGCAAGGGGCCGAACTTCCGGCAGCAGGGTGAGGATGTTCTTTTCGCTTCTCGGATCGACAGCCGTCATCTCCGTAACGGACGGGGTGAGGGTTTTTGTCGGGGCGACGATCGCTTCATAAATTGCCGACCAGGTTTCCGGACCGGCTTTGCCATCCACCTGCACACCCAGGACCGTTTGGACGGCCCTGACGATTTCATCCAGAGTCATGTCTGTCCCCTTTGAGTAGAATCGTAAAATTCCCTATAATTTGACGACCTGGACGTTGGGCATGGTCCTGCCCAGGAAATGTTCGCCGATGTGGCGGAACCGCAGGGGGACGTCCGTGACGTAGAACCGGTAGGTCGGAACGTCGTGGTCGGGATTGTCCAGGTTTTGGTGTGCCAGAAGTTCGGCCGTGATGGATGCCATCGCTTCCGCGGAATCCACGAGCTGAATCTGCGGGCCGACCAGATCCTTCAGAAGGGCCTTCAGAAGGGGGTAGTGGGTGCACCCCAGGACGAGGGCGTCGATATCTTCCGCCAGGACGGGACGCAGATATT
>CAZIPU010000111.1:0-7388 GCA_964541005.1 uncultured Syntrophales bacterium
AAAGAAATGATACCTTGTCCCGAAAAGAAAAGAATGAAATGAACCTATATATGGCCCCGTCTCCCGGCACGGAGACTGTGTCGCAATGTCATTATGGCTGAGGCATCAGCCGAAGAATCTCTTCCTATTAACATACCGTTATTATTAGATTCTTCGCTTCGCTCAGAATGACCTCGAATGTAAATTGGCTATTGCGACACAGTCTCACGGCAGGGAGACGGGGCGCCATGATAAGCACAAAATCGGGAATGATTTGATCTTTTTTGCGATATCATTATAAGATCATGAAAATATTCGGCATCGACATCAAATGGCCCGGCGGACACAAAGGCCGGCCGGACATGACGCCTCCTCCGAGGGGCCCCATCACAATGGTCGGGGAAAGATATCTCATCGACGTCAGGACGAAAGAAGAATGGAATCGTGATCATATTCAGGGTACGATCCTGATTCCCCATGATCAGATCGGGAAACGACTTCCCGATATCATCGCCGACAGACAGGCTCCCATCGCCCTGTTCTGTCGGAGCGGACGGCGGTCCGCCATCGCCCTTGATGTCGTCAAAGCAATAGGATATAAGCATGTCGAGAATCTCGGGGGGATACAGGACGCACGCAATACGCTGCGCAATCGATCATATCCCTCTCATCCGAACCAAGATCAACGTCTCCCGCAGAAGGAGAAGTCACAAACAAGGAGTAAAAACGATGAGAGTGACCGAACTCTGGAAAGGAAACAGAAAACCTAGTCTTTCCTTTGAAATCTTTCCGGCCAGAACCCCAAAAGGAATGGAAAACCTGGCGAGAGTTATAGACGAACTGATCACGCTGGAGCCCGACTTCTTTTCCGTGACCTTCGGCGCCGGCGGTTCGACCAGGGAAGGCTCCCTGGACCTGCTGAAAAAACTCAGGCAGGAAAAAGGGCTTGACGTGATCGCCTACTTCGCAGGCTACGGCCTGGGACCGGAGGAGATCGTCGCCGTCTTGGACAAAGACCGGGAAACGGGGGTTGAAAACGTCCTTGTCGTCCGGGGCGATCCGCCCCAGGAGGAAGGATTCCTTCCCCACCCGGCGAGCTTTCCCCACGCCTCCGACCTGCTCGCCTTCCTACGGCCGCGTTATGACTTCTGCATGGGGGTTGCCGGTTACCCGGAAGGACACCGGGAAGCGCCAAACCGGGAGACCGACCTGGAGCACCTGAAGCGAAAAGTGGATCTGGGAGCCGAGTACATCATTACCAATTACGTCTATGACAACCGGTTCTTTTTCGATTTCCTCGATCTCTGCCGGGCACGGAAAATAGATCTTCCCATCCTGCCGGGGGTCATGCCCATCTACAATATCAAAATGATGAACATTCTGGCCAAAATCTGCGGGGCAACCATCCCCACCCAATTGCGCAAGGGAATCGAGGCGTTGCCCGAGGACGACAACGAAGCCCTGGCCGCCTTCGGAATCGCGTTTGCAATCGCGCAATGCCGCGAATTGCTCCAGGCGGGGGTACCCGGAATTCATCTTTACTCCATGGACCGGAGCGATTCGGCCGTCAAAATCGTTCAGGCGCTGCAAAAGGAGAAACTGCTATGAGAAACGGGTTTTCGGAAAAACCGGGAACATGGTTCGCCGTCCTATTCTTCGCACTGATCTCCATCGGGCACCTGCTCAGATTGCTTTATCAGATTCCCGTCCAGGCCGGCAACATCACCATCCCGATCTGGGCCAGCATCCCCGGATGCCTCGTCGCGGCCGCCCTGTCCTGGCTCATCTGGCGGGAAAACCGGCGCTGACGTGAACGGCACATTATTGAAGCGATGATCAAGGCCGTTCTATTTGACAATGATGGCGTGCTGATCGACAGCGAATCGGTGTTCTACGATTATACGCGTGACGCCCTGGCCTCGGCAGGGGTCAGCCTGTCCCCCTCGTACTGGGCACGGCACTACCTGGGAAACGGCCTTAGAAGCGTTGAAGTCGCCGAATCCCTCGGTCTTTCCCGATCCGCCGCAGCCGAAATCATCGAAACAAGAAACCGCCGTTTCATGGCCCGCCTGCAAAAAGGATTCATCCCGATTCCCGGTGTGACGGAAACGTTATCCCTGATACGGGGTTGGGTCCGAATGGCCCTGGTTACGGGAAGCCCCCTTGACAAGCTTCTGCTGGCCCATCGGGAAACGGACCTTCTGCCCCTGTTCGACTGCGTCATTACCAGCGACGACTATATCCATTCCAAACCCCATCCGGCACCCTATCGTGCCGCAATGGATCGGCTCGGGATCGTACCCGGGGAATGTCTGGCCGTGGAGGACTCCCCCCGGGGACTCAACGCAGCCCATGCCGCAGGTATCCGCTGCCTTCTCATCCCCACACCGCTAACGGACATGGAGATGTGCCGGCACGCCGACTGGGTTGAGCAGGATATCACCGGCATCCTGCGCGTCGTTAGGACGGAAAACGGTTAATCACATCGGCTCGGACCGCCAGGGGAACCTGCCGGACCAAATATTTGAAAGGGGAATCCTGTAAAAACAATGCACTACATATATCAAAGAACCGACTGCTATTTTGCCCAAATGTCCGACGACATGAAGGGTATCGCCGAAATGGAACTCCGCGGGCTGGGGGCGAAGGAAACCCGGCCGGCTTACCGGGGTATCCATTTCACGGCAGACAAGAAAACCCTTTACCGGATCAATTATCATTCCCGCCTGACGACCCGTATTCTCGCCCCGTTGTTGTCGTTTGACTGCCACTCCGACCGTTATCTGTACAAGCAGGCTCTTCAGATTCCCTGGGAGGATTTCCTGACCACGGCGGGTACGTTCGCTGTTTTCGCCACGGTTGCCCACAGCAACATCACCCATTCGCAGTTTGCCGCTCTTCGTTTGAAGGATGCCATCGTCGATTATTTCCGCACCCGCCAGGGCCGACGGCCTTCCATCGACACGAGAAACCCCGATGCCTGGTTCAACCTCCACATCGACAACAACCGGGCCACAATCAGCCTGGATACATCAGGCGGGTCTCTCCACCGGCGGGGCTATCGCCTGGAATCGGTATCCGCCCCCATGGTCGAAACCCTGGCGGCGGCCATCATCCGCCTCTCGGAATGGCGGGGCGATACCCCCCTTTACGATCCATTCTGCGGTTCCGGAACCCTGCTTTGTGAAGCCTACCTGCACGCCACGCACACCCCGGCGGGGATTCTCCGCCGGATGTTCGGCTTTCAGAAACTCCCCGATTTCGATTCAAGCCTTTGGAAAGAGGTTGTCCGGGAAGGAAAAACGAATATCATTCCCGTTGCGCCCGGTATCATCGCCGGGAGCGACATCGCCTTCGAAGCAGTGGAGGCGGCCCGGCACAACTGCGATGTCATCGACCCGGGACACCGCATCCGTATCGAACAACGCGATGTCTTTACCATTGAAGACCTCCGGGGGAAAACCATCGTCTGTAACCCCCCTTACGGCATCCGGATGGGCAAAGCCGCCGATCTCCCCGAGTTCTACCGCAAGCTCGGCGACTTCTTCAAACAGCGCTGCGCAGGCTCGACGGCCTACGTCTATTTCGGCGAACGGGAATACATCAAGAAAGTCGGTTTGAAACCTGCATGGAAAAAGGAACTGAGCAACGGCGGCCTGGACGGCAGACTGGTAAGATACGATCTTTACTGACGACCCATGTCCGGCCATCTGCTGTCGGGAGGAAACCGTTTGTCCCCGGCGGAAGGCTGACACCGGAGCATGACGGATTGAGGCATCCCTCGGCACCGAGAACTGCTTGACACGACCGGACAATTGCCATATAGATTTTCCACGATCCGGATAAGCGCAAGCAATCAATATATTGACCTTTATTCCATTTATTCCGGTCAGTTATCGATCATAGCATAGAGGTGCCCCATGGACATTGAAACGGTCATCACGGCCATCACCAGCGCCGGCTTTGTCGCGGCCGGCATCGGTTACGCCATCAAGAGGATCGTGGATCGATCCATCGATTCGAAGTGCTCCCGGCTTGCCGAACGCGCTCTGGCGGAAATTAAAGAGGAGGCCCAGCGGCGATTGACATCCCTGGACCAACGTTTCGAGGTATTCAAGACAACCCTGTCCCTGGCGGATCGTGCCCGGAAGTGCTGCCGAGACCTGCAGAATACGCTTGAATCGGGAATCAGGGGACGGGATCGTATGGATCAGATGAACCGCCTGAAAAACTATACGGACACGATCCTCGATATCCTCCTGGATGAGAAAGCCCATATTTCCCCGAAAATCTGTTCCATGGCCCAGGAAGTGAAGAATCTCCTGCAGGAATATCCCTGGAATACGGAGACGTTCGTCCGGTCCTGGCGGCAGGATGGCAGCACGCCCATTCTGGAGTCCACCATGGGTCCTCTTAAAGAAAAGGTTGCCGAATGCTATCGCCGTATCGATGGCCTGTATGACCTTATTCTGGAAGAAGTGCACCTCCAGTTGAACGGCATCGCGGAAAGGATTTCGCCCGACAAGCGAATCGAGTTTCCGTCCGCAACGTCCTGAAATCGCTGTCTCCGACAGGTCCGGTCAGGAAATTGAGCTGGACAGACAATCGTTTTCGGGGCAGGGTGTCTATTTTCTCTTTCGATTCTCCCGGCAAGAAGGGAGTGACCGGTTTCGATTTGTTTCGAGCGTCCGTCCGGTCATATGTACCGGACGGACCGCGGCATAAAAATTATCTGAGCGGAGGAAAACACACATGATACGAGAAATAACTCTGCAGGCACTGAATACAGAGAGATTTATCAACGAGCGGGTCAGGGAAATCCAGGATGCGGTCGGCGACGGCACGGCCATCAACGCCCTTTCGGGCGGCGTCGATTCTTCGGTGGTGACCATGCTGGGACACCGGGCACTGGGACCGCGCCTAAGAACCGTCCTCGTCGAAAACGGCATCATGAGGGAAGGGGAAGTTCAGCAGGTGGTCAAATTCTTTCTGGACCTGGGAGTCCCCGTTGAAGTCTGTGACGCCCGGGACGAGTTTTTTGCGGCCCTCAAGGGTCTGACCGATCCCGAGGAAAAACGGGAGGCGATCACCCAGACTTTCTACAAGGGGGTCTTCGGACGCCTGGTCAAGGAAAGTGGGGCCAAACACCTTCTCCAGGGAACCATCCTGACCGACGTGGACGAAACCGTGGCGGGCATCAAGCGGCAGCATAACGTGTTCGAGCAGCTCGGTATCGATCCGCAGGAAGCCTTCGGCTATAAAATCATCGAACCCCTGATCCAGCTGCGCAAGGACAGCGTCCGGGCTGTCGGCCGTGCTTTGGGACTCCCGGCCGAACTGTTCGCCCGGATTCCCTTCCCCGGACCGGCCCTGGCGGCACGGATCATCGGAGAAGTCACTCCCGAGCGTATTGAAGTGGTTCGGAAAGCCAACCACGTCGTTGAAAGGATCCTCAAGGGTGTCGAGGCTTTCCAGTACATGGCCATCCTTCACGAGGACCGCGTGACGGGCATGCGGGACGGGAAACGTGATTTCGGTCTGCAGATCGAAATCCGCTGCTGGGACAGTGTCGATGCCCGCACGGCAACGCCGACCCGCCTTCCCTATGAGACCCTCGACACGCTCGCCCGGGACATCATCCGCGAGGTGCCCGGCGTGGTCAGCGTCACCTACAATATCGCGACGAAACCCCCGTCCACGATCGAGGCGATCTGACCCGGCGGCGGTTCAGATAAAAAGAACCTGCTCTGAAAGTGGGGGGCTTCAGCTCCCCGCTTTTTGACATTTAAAAGACTGAAGAAAAGACCCATGCTTTCCGGAAAACAATCCCTGATCACGACCTTTTTTCTGCTTCTGCTCATTTTCACCGGTGTGTCCGCTTCAGCAGCGGAAAAGCATCTGAACATCGCCCTCATTTTATGGCGGGGGGAAACGGAGACGGAAAAAGGATTCCGTGACGGTTTGAAGGAACTGGGCTATGATACAACCTACACCGTCATAAACGGGGAACAGAATATCCATAAGCTTTCGACGCTCCTGCAGACGTTCAATCCAGGGGATTACCAGTATATCTACAGTTTTGGCACCACTGCTTCCGTTAAAGTCAAAGAACTGGTCCGGGAAGCGACTCCCCAGATCTTCGTGGCCGTTCTCTACCCCGTAGAGGCCGGCCTGGTGCAAACCATGGAGCGACCCGGTGTCAATATCAGCGGGGTTTCGCACTACATCCCGATCGAAAAACAGATCGAAACGGCCTACCAGCTTCTCGAATTCGGCACCCTGGGGGTTTTCTACAATCCCGGCGAGGCCAATTCCGTGGAAACCATCAAAAATATACGCAATTTAAGCTACAAACTGGGATTTTCACTCGAAGCTTACCCTGCCAAACCCGGAACCAATCGACTGCATAGATACCTGGGACTCCTTGAGAAGGAAATCATCGACGTCGACGCGGTTTACCTGCCTTCGGACAGCTACATCATTTCAGAAAGCCGGGAAATTGCGGATTCCCTGGGAAAAGCAACGATCCCCGGCTTCACGGCCGTCGAGGAATGCGTCAAGCAAGGCGTTCTCTTCGGCCTGACAACCGGTTATTACGAAATCGGAAAGAACGCTGCCACGATCGTAGACCAGCGGGAAAAGGGCAAGCCCCTGGCCTCGATCCCCGTTGGCCTCCCCACCCGGACCTTCCTGCTGATCAACAAAGCCACCGCGAAAACACTCGAATTCCAGCCGGATCCGACTTTAACCGGAAACGCCCGCTGGATCGAATAGGAATAGCCCCAAAGCAACCTGATGTCAGAACGGGAAACCGGTCATGGATCATTTGCCGCTGATGGTTCGGGTAAACAGATGACGGGGGGAGGGTCATTACGGGGGTTCTAAGTTACCGTATTGCCGACACTATTTCCCCATCCCCTTGATCTCTTCCCGCCCTCCCGCCAGGGGAAGGGAAAACGGGCTTTTTGCGGGGTCTTCAAACATGACTGGCCATGTATCCCCCTTATAATAAGATCCCGACAATCCGGAGAGGTTCTCCAGATATCGATTCCATCCGAGACCATGTAGCCCGAACCACCCCCGGAGGAGATGACTCGGGCCGTATTTTGTATAAAATCCGCTTCCGCCGCTTCTATTGGCGGTCGTCGGCAAATATAAATATTCCGGATAATCTACAAGGGGTTTTTCTTATCCGGCACCGCCATGGGTTTCTGTATGTTCATCAGATTGATGTCCTGCCGTTTCTTGATAATATCGATCTGCTTTACCGGCATGACAAAGCGGGTACCCCTGAATTTTCTCACCGTGGATGTTTTCTGCTTTTCTATCGACGCCACGAGATTTTTCCGGTTTTCGGGAACCATCTTTGTAAAAGCGGAGAACTGTGCCGCATGCTGCGCCAGATTAAC
>CAZIPU010000112.1:0-7353 GCA_964541005.1 uncultured Syntrophales bacterium
AACCGGTAATGCGCGAAAGCCTTGTTCGCCTCCGCCATCTTGTGCACACCTTCCCTCTTCTTGATGGAGGCACCCCGATTGTTGGCCGCGTCGATAAATTCCGCCGCCAGCTTTTCCCGCATCGTTTTTTCGGAGCGGTCCCGCGAGTTGCTGATCAACCAGCGGATTCCCAAGGCAACCCTTCTGGAGGGAACCACCTCGGTCGGCACCTGATAGGTCGATCCGCCCACTCTTCTTGATTTGACCTCAATCACCGGTTTGACGTTGTTGACGGCCTTCTCAAACACTTCAAGGGGTGCTTCCTTCAACTTCTTTTCAATGATGTCAAAGGCACCATACAGGATGGACTCGGCAATACTCTTCTTGCCGCGTTCCATCAGGTTATTGATAAACTTGGCGACCAGCTTGTTATTATATTTTGGATCCGCCAGGATCTCACGCTTGGCTACTTCTCTTCTTCTAGGCATTTTACAGTCTCCGCTCAGCTCGGTTTTTTCGCACCATACTTGGATCTACCCTGTTTCCGATCCTGGACTCCGACGGAATCCAGGGTGCCTCTGATAATATGATATCGGACGCCGGGTAAGTCTTTTACTCTGCCGCCTCTGACCAGCACCACGGAGTGTTCCTGCAGATTATGCCCTATACCGGGTATATAAGAAGTGACTTCATAACCACTCGTCAAACGAACCCTCGCCACTTTTCGCAGAGCCGAATTGGGCTTTTTGGGTGTCGTTGTGTAAACCCTAACGCAAACGCCTCTGCGCTGAGGTGAACCGGCGAGCGCAGGCGTCGCCGCTTTTTTTGTGATTTTTTCCCGTCCCTTCCTGACCAACTGATTTACTGTAGGCATTCTTCCTCCCAAAACCTAATCTATACCTGACGCAATGAAGCTCGTGTCAATATCAATTCGCACTCTGAATGTCAAGCGTTTTCTCATCTATTTTTTCATCGGGAGACAGGTCTTCGATGTACTGAACATCTTGTTCCGTCTGGATCCCCAGCTTTCGGTACATGACCAAACCGGTACCGGCAGGGATCAGCCGCCCCATGATCACGTTTTCCTTGAGACCCCTCAAATAGTCCACCTTGCCGGCCAGACTCGCCTCCGTGAGCACCCGCGTCGTCTCCTGGAAGGAAGCTGCGGAAATAAAGCTCTGGGTGGAAAGCGATGCCTTGGTAATGCCCAGCAGCATCGGCTCGCCGATGGCGGGTTTCCCGCCCCGCTCCATGACCAGCCGGTTCTCCTCCTGGAAACGATACCGTTCCACCTGCTCATCCGTGATGAAACTCGTGTCGCCCGGATTGGTCACCTTGACCCGGCGCAGCATCTGCCGCACAATAACCTCGAGGTGTTTGTCGTTGATTTTGACGCCCTGAAGCCGATAGACTTCCTGGATTTCGTCAACCAGATACCGGGCAAGGGCTTTTTCACCCTTGATATTCAACAGATCATGCGGATTCTGAACGCCCTCCATGAGAGGCTCTCCCGCCGACACCCGGTCCCCTTCCTGGACACTGATATGTTTCCCCTTGGGGATGAGGTATTCCTTTTCCTCACCGACATCCGGCAGAACAAGGACCTTCCGCTTCCCCTTCGCGTCCTTCCCGTACGTCACAATACCGTCGATCTCGCTGATTACCGCGTAATCTTTCGGTTTCCTCGCCTCCACCAGTTCGGCAACACGGGGCAGACCGCCGGTGATGTCCTTGGTCTTCTGGGTCTCCCGGGGTATCTTGGCCAGAATTTCTCCTGCCACAACATGGTCCCCCTCGGAGACGACGATATTCACGCCGACGGAAAGGAAATGCCGCGCCACGGCATTGGTTCCCGGCACCTTCGCGGTTTTTCCCTTGTCGTCCTTGAGGGAAATCCGGGGGCGCAGGTCTCCGCCCTTAAATTCGACAATGACTTTACGGGACAGGCCGGTTACCTCATCTACCTGTTCCTGCATGGTCTTGCCCTCAATGATATCGCCGAATTTAACGATACCGTCGACCTCGGCCAGAATCGGAATGGAGAAGGGATCCCATTCGGCAATTCGATCGCCCTTTTTGACCGCGGCTCCCTCTTTCAATTTTAAGTGGGCACCGTAAGGAACCGTGTATTTGCCTCGACTCCGTCCCTGTTCATCAAGTACGTGGACTTCACCGTTCCGTCTCATCACCACCAGTTCACGGCCGTCCTTGCTCAGGGCCAGATCACCCCTATCCTGCTCGAGGTTCACAATCCGGATCACACCATCGTGACGGGCATCAAGCGTAGAGTGTTCATCGAATTTTGCCGTACCGCCAATATGGAAGGTCCGCATGGTGAGCTGGGTTCCCGGTTCACCGATGGATTGGGCGGCAATAATACCGACCGCCTCGCCGATATTGACAAGATGGCCGTGAGCCAAATCGCGGCCATAGCACATGGCACACACACCATGCTTGGACTTGCAGGTCAGAACCGAACGGATATTGACACTTTCGATTCCCGCACCGTCGATCTTTTCCGCCAAGGCTTCATCGATGGCCTGGTTGGCGTGAACCAGGATTTCTCCGGTAAAGGGATCCCGGATATCTTCAAGGGCGACACGCCCCAGCACCCTTTCGCCGGCGGGTTCGATAATTTCACCGCCCTCCATGAGGGCATTGACATAAATGCCGTCGACGGTACCGCAATCCTGCTCCGTGATGATACAGTCCTGCGCCACATCGACAAGCCTCCGCGTCAGATAACCCGAATTGGCCGTTTTCAGCGCCGTATCGGCGAGACCTTTTCGCGCACCGTGGGTGGAGATGAAGTACTGGAGAACCGTCAATCCTTCCCGGAAATTCGCCGTAATCGGGGTCTCGATGATTTCACCCGACGGCTTGGCCATGAGGCCTCTCATCCCGGCCAACTGGCGAATCTGAACGTTACTCCCCCGGGCTCCGGAGTCGGCCATCATGTAAACAGGGTTGAAACTCTGGGTCCGGACTTTCTTGCCCTCGGGATTTTCAATTTTTTCCGTCCCGATTCCATCGAGCATGTCGGCAGCAATCTTTTCCGTTACCTGGGCCCAGATATCGATCACCATGTTGTAGCGTTCGCCGTCCGTAATGAGACCGTCCATATACCTTTTCTGGATCTTAAGGACGTCCTTGTCCGCTTCATTGACGATATCCTTCTTGCTCGGAGGAATGATAAGATTATGAATGGCGAAGGAGGCACCCGAAACCGTCGCGTACTTGAAACCGAGATCCTTGAGACGATCCGCCAGGAGAACCGTGGTCTTATCGCCGCAAAGGCGGTAACAGTGATCGATCAGGTTGGCCAGTTCCTTTTTGTTCATGACCTTGTTGATGTCGTCAAATGGGATCTGTTTCGGAACGATCTCCGACAGGACAACACGCCCCACCGTCGTGGTCTTGAGTTCCCCGTCGATTCTAACCTGGATTTTCGCTCCCAGATCGACCACTTCCATGTCAAGGGCACAACGCAGTTCCTCAGGATCGGCAAAAAACATACCTTCCCCTTTGGCGAAGGGTCGTTCCCTCGTCAGATAGTAAATCCCCAAAACGATGTCCTGGCTCGGGATGATGATCGGTTTACCGTTCGCAGGCGACAGGATATTGTTCGTTGACATCATGAGGATACGGGCTTCCGCCTGGGCCTCAATGGACAGCGGCACGTGAACGGCCATCTGGTCCCCGTCGAAGTCGGCATTGAATGCCGTACAGACCAGAGGGTGCAACTGGATCGCCTTACCTTCAATCAGGATGGGCTCGAAGGCCTGAAGACCCAGCCGGTGCAGTGTCGGAGCGCGGTTGAGCATGATGGGGTATTCCCGGACGACCTCGTCCAGGGCATCCCATACTTCCGCCGTTTCCTTCTCCACCATCTTCTTCGCACTCTTGACGGAATTCACATATCCTTTTTCCTGGAGACGATTGTAGACAAAGGGCTTGAAGAGTTCGAGGGCCATTTTCTTAGGCAGACCGCACTGGTGAAGCCGCAGATCGGGACCCACCGTAATGACGGAACGGCCTGAATAATCGACGCGCTTACCCAGCAGATTCTGGCGGAACCGGCCCTGCTTACCCTTAAGCATATCCGACAGGGATCGAAGAGGCCGTTTGTTGGTTCCGGTAATGGCCCGGCCGCGACGACCGTTGTCAAAAAGCACATCCACCGCTTCCTGGAGCATCCGCTTCTCGTTACGGATGATGATCTCCGGGGCATTCAGCTCTTGCAGCCTCTTCAGGCGATTATTCCGGTTGATGACCCGCCGGTAAAGGTCGTTCAGGTCCGACGTGGCAAAACGCCCGCCGTCCAGGGGCACAAGGGGTCTCAGATCGGGAGGAATAACCGGCAGAACGGTGAGGATCATCCATTCAGGCCGGTTTCCTGATTTCTTCAACGCCTCGACGATTTTCAGCCGTTTGACCAGTTTCTTGCGTTTCGTATCCGATGGCGTCGCCTTCAATTCTTCCCGGATTTGCACATCCAGAGAAACCAGATCAATCTCCTCCAGGAGTTTCCGGATCGCCTCGGCGCCGATCCCCGCTTCGAAGGCATCCTCTCCGTATTGATCCTGGAGATCGCTGAAGTCTTCCTCCGAAAGGAGTTCCTTTTTCTTCAGGGGCGTGTTCTTGGGATCCAGAACGATCCAGGATTCGAAATAAAGCACCTTCTCCAACTCTTTCAGGGTCAGATCCAGAATACTGCCGATACGGCTCGGCAAGCTTTTCAGAAACCAGATGTGGGCAACCGGCGTGGCCAGGGTAATGTGCCCCATGCGGTCGCGGCGGACCTTGGACTGGATAACCTCGACGCCGCACTTCTCGCAGACCACCCCCTTGTGCTTCATTCTTTTATAACGGCCGCAAAGGCACTCGTAATCCTTTACGGGGCCGAAGATTTTTGCGCAGAAAAGTCCGTCCCGCTCCGGTTTGAATGTTCTATAGTTGATCGTTTCCGGTTTCTTCACTTCGCCGTAGGACCAGGATAGGATCTGGTCGGGTGAGGCGATGGATATTTTTATGGCGTTGAACCGAATCGGATCTTTTGGCTTCTCAAAATAACTGAAAACGTCTTCCACGGATTTTATCTCCTGATGTATCGTTAAATTTAACCCTTCTCAAATGCCCGTTACGCTGCCGTCTCTTTCGCGTCGATCTGTTTTATTCTTCCTCTACCAATTCAACATCAAGACACAGACTCTGCAGTTCCTTGACCAGCACGTTAAAGGATTCGGGGACACCCGGCTCGGTGGTGTGTTCCCCTTTGACAATGGCCTCGTACATCCGTGTTCTTCCCGTAACATCATCCGCTTTCACCGTCAAAAATTCCTGCAGCGAGAAAGCGGCGCCATAGGCCTCCATGGCCCACACTTCCATTTCTCCCAATCGCTGGCCGCCGAACTGAGCCTTGCCGCCCAGGGGTTGCTGCGTAACGAGAGAATAGGGCCCGATAGACCGGGCATGTATCTTGTTATCGACCAAATGATGAAGTTTGAGCATGTAAACCATTCCCACCGTGATGGGCTGACTGAAAGGCTCGCCCGTCCTGCCGTCGTAAAGCACGGCCTGACCCGTGACGGGCAGACCTGCCGATTTCATGATACTTTTGATTTCATCTTCTTCTGCACCGTCAAAAACCGGTGTCGCGATGGGAATGCCCTTGCTGAGCTTTCCAGCAAATTCCCTTATCTTTTCAGGGGTCGCGCTGTCCGCAAATGCACTGAACTCCGGCGTTTCGTAGAGCTTTTTCAATTCCTGGCGCATTTTCGCCGCATCGGTCTGGGTTTCCAAAAGGCGGCTCACCTGCTCGCCCAACCCTTTGACCGCCCAACCCAGATAGGTTTCCAGAATCTGGCCCACATTCATTCGGGACGGAACGCCCAGGGGATTCAGCACGATATCCACGGGGGTGCCGTCGGCGAAATAGGGCATATCCTCTTCCGGCAGGATACGGGACAAAACACCCTTGTTTCCGTGACGCCCGGCCATTTTATCCCCGACGGAAAGCTTCCGTTTGATGGCAATATACACCTTGACCATCTTGATGACCCCCGGAGGAAGTTCATCGCTGGCCTTGATCTTTTCGAGCTTCGAATCGAAGTACGCCTGGACGACCCCTTCCTTCCTCTCCAGATTCGAAAGAAGGATCCCCATCTCTTCCTCGACGGCTTCGCCATCCACGATGGAAATATCCCGCCACAGGGAGAAGGGAATTTCCTTCATGGTCTCCGCCGTAATGGTATCCCCCTTCTTCAGGAAGGTCCGTTTTTTCGCATCGGCAATTTTCGCCGCGGAAATCTTGCCGATTAAAAGATCCGAGATCTTTTTCTTGACGGTTTCCGTTGCGATCCGGATCTCGTCGTCCCGGTCCTTCTTCAGTTGCTCGATAGCCTCTTCTTCGATGTACTGAGAACGGTGATCCTTTTCCGTTCCTTTTCGCGTGAAAATCTTGGCATCAATGACTGTTCCCTCCACGCCGGGAGGGACGCGCAGAGAGGTGTCCCGTACATCGCTCGCTTTTTCACCGAAAATGGCCCGCAAAAGCTTTTCCTCTGCGGAAAGCTGGGTCTCGCCCTTGGGTGTAATTTTCCCGACGAGAATATCTCCGGCTTTTACCGCCGTGCCCATGCGGATAATCCCGTCCTCATCAAGGTTCCGAAGAACGTCGTCACCGACATTGGGGATATCGCGGGTGATTTCTTCTTTCCCGAGTTTCGTGTCCCGGGCCATGGTCTCGAATTCTTCGATATGAATGGACGTGTAGACATCCTCTTTGACGATCCGTTCGCTGACCAGAATGGAGTCCTCATAGTTATACCCGCCCCAGGACATGAAGGCGACCATGACGTTACGCCCCAGCGCCAGCTCTCCGGTATCGACAGCGGGGCCGTCGGCGATGATATCGCCCTTCTTGACGCGCATTCCCCGGACCACAATGGGTTTCTGGTTGAAACAGGTATCCTGGTTGGAGCGCTGGAACTTGGTCAGATTGTAGATATCCACCCCCGTATCCGTCCCGTCCCTTTCCGACTCGTCGCTCCGGATGACGATCCGCAGGGCGTCGACGCTTTCCACCACACCGGCCCGCTTCGCCACGATCACCGCTCCCGAATCACGGGCCACAATGCCCTCCATGCCCGTTCCTACCAGAGGCGCCTCGGGTTTGATCAGCGGTACGGCCTGACGCTGCATGTTCGAACCCATGAGAGCCCGGTTCGCGTCGTCATGTTCCAGAAAGGGAATCAGGGTGGCCGCGACACTGACGAGCTGGTTCGGAGACACATCCATCATGTTGACTTCCGTCGGCACACAGGTGAGAAAGTTCCCTCCCCGGCGGACGGAAATGAGATCCCCGATAAACTG
>CAZIPU010000113.1:0-7288 GCA_964541005.1 uncultured Syntrophales bacterium
ACCATTCAATGGGATTGACGAACTGTCCTCCCACCATGATGCCGAAGTGCAGGTGGTCCCCGCCGGCCAGGCCGGACACGCCCGTATTCCCGATGACATCGCCCAGCTTGACCGACTGTCCTTCATTGATCTGGATGGAACTCAGGTGACCGTACAGGGATATCATGCCCAGCCCGTGATCGATGACGACCGTGTTGCCGTAGATGCCCAACTGTCCCGCGAAAACAACGAGGCCGCTGTTGGCTGCCTGGACGGGGGCTTTTTCCGTCGAGGCCAGATCGATCCCCTCATGGAGGCTTTCCCCGATGTCCTTGCCGTCGAAGACCCATTGCCGGCGGTCTCCATAAAGGGCCATGGGGGAGCCGTCCTTCATCCTGAGAAAGGGGCCTTCCCAGAGTTGTCTGGGCTGGGATTTCCGGCTCAGGGCCTGGATGGTTTTCAGGTTATCCGCGCGCATGACCGTATTGACATAAATAAAGGTGTCCAGAAGGGTCTTGCCCCGAAGTTCGGGAACCGCCGTCTGGAAATCCGGCATTTTCTGCTGGAGGAAATTATCGCTCAGGCTGACCTTGTCGCTCCGGAACTTCTTTTTCTTGAGGATGAACCGGATGGAGGCGGATGTTTCGTTCCGGCCCGGGTCCTTCACGAAGGCCCGGATCTGTGGCTCCTCATCGCTTGCGTCCATGGGGATCGCGAAGTAACTGACATAACAGGGCTTCCCGGATACCGTGAGAGGATAGGCCTTGTAAAAGGTCTGGTTGACGAAGACGCCGCTTTCCACGACCGGTTCGGATGTCCGGTACAGGATGACGCACACCCCACCCGGGTTGACGTGATTCATGGTGTTGAGCAAAAATATCTGGGGCGGCATGACATCGACATAAACGGATCTGACCATGGATGCCTTGTTGCCACGCAGGGAGAAGTCTTCGGCGGAAATCTGCAGCGTCGCGGGACCGTCGACGAGTTTCATCGTCATGGGATCGAGCGTTACGGGAATGTTCTGGGAGAAGGTTCCTTTCTTCGGATAGGAAGTGGATGAAAGGACCTGGGTTTTTCCGTTCTGTGTCAGGGTGATCAGGGTGTTCTTGAGGCCGCCTTTCTCATCTTTGAAGGTGACGGTGAAAGCTTGACCCCGGCCGATGGCCTTGATGTCCGGCGTCAACTTGATGGTGGGTTCGCCTCCTTCAAAGATTGGCAGAACAAAAAAGACGGCGGCGATCAGAATCAGGACAGCGGCGCCGATCAGGATGAACGGATTCAGTTTTTTCATGGGATTTCCCTTCTTAAGCGATGTATTCAAATAGGACATATCTTACTCCCTTAGCAAGGCTTTCCAAAATGTCCAATGATTCCGGCCTTTGTCCGGCCCACCTTTTCGTCGCCCACATATATTGATTTTCCCCTGTTTTTGCAAGCCGAAATCGGCAGAAGGGACGCTCCGACAATTCGTCTTGAAGTTGTCCTTCTTTGTTGCTATAGTTCGTCAGCCTGTCAAAAAAACCGATTCCGGAGCAGAAAATAAGATGTTGAAGGGTAAAAATGTCCTTCTTGGGATGACCGGAGGTATCGCGGCCTACAAAACGGGTGAGCTGATCCGGGAGTGTATCCGGAGGGGAGCCCATGTCAAGGTAGTCATGACGGAACATGCCGGGGAATTCATGACGCCTATGACCGTCCAGACGTTGTCGCAAAATCCCGTCTTCACGGATATGTTTTCCCTGATCAAGGACTTTGATATCGCCCATATTTCCCTGGCCGAATTTGCAGATATCGCAGTGATCGCCCCGGCGACGGCCAATGTGATCGGCAAGATCGCCTCGGGAATCGCCGACGATCTTTTAACCACCGTCATTATGGCCACAAAGGCTCCCGTGCTTATCTGCCCGGCCATGAACATGCATATGTACGCCAATCCCATCGTCCAAGAAAATATCTCGAAACTGTCGACGCTGGGGTATCGATTTGTGGAACCGGGCTACGGAGAGCTGGCCTGCAAGGTAACCGGCCCGGGAAGACTTGCCGAAGTGCCGGAGATTATGGAAGCCATTGAAACCACGTTGACGGAGAAGGATCTCTCGGATGAACGGATTCTGGTGACGGCGGGGCCGACCCGGGAGCCCTTCGATCCTGTCCGTTTCATTTCCAATCATTCTTCCGGGAAGATGGGTTATGCCCTCGCCAGGATGGCGAAACGCAGGGGTGCCCAGGTGACCCTCATCAGCGGGCCTTCCGCCCTGGAGCCGCCCGTCGGGGTCCGTTTTATCTCCGTTTCGACGGCGCTGGAGATGCGGGATGCCGTGATGGCGCACCTGGAAAGGGCGACCGTGGTCATCAAGGCGGCGGCCGTCGCGGATTATCGTCCCGCCGGCGTATCGCCCTCCAAAATCAAGAAAAAGGAAGGGCCGCTCACCATCGAACTGGTCAGAAATCCCGATATCATCGCCGAAATCGGCAGGCAGAAGGGGGACCGCATCCTTGTCGGGTTCGCCATGGAATCGGAGAACCTCATTGAGAATGCCAAAGCGAAACTGACAGCGAAAAACATGGATATGATCATTGCCAATGATTTGACCCAGGAAGGTGCCGGTTTCCAGACGGATACCAATATCATCAAGATCCTGGATCGTGACGGGGGGATAGAAGCGCTGCCTCTCATGGACAAAGGGGATGTGGCCAACCGGATCCTGGACCGGATTTGTGCCATGCGCGTTGCCCATTCTCATTAAAAGACGGAGTGCCCATGGCCATCAGGCAGGACCTTGCCGCCGAATTTATGGAAATCGTCGATTCTCTTACCATGGCCATCACCCTGGACCGGGAGAGGAGACGTCCCCTATCTTACCTTACCTCGGGAAAAGACATGTCAATAACCGCCCCCCCCCTTTTAGCTCCGGACATGCAGGTGTGTCAAAGAGCGACCCTCCAAGACGTCCATGAAGAGCTGGGGGACTGTCAACGCTGTTCCCTCTGCGACAAAAGAAAGAATCTCGTCTTCGGTGAAGGGAGTTGCCGGGCCGAAGTCGTTTTTGTCGGTGAGGCCCCGGGCGCGGATGAAGACCAGCAGGGGAGGCCTTTTGTCGGCCGTGCCGGACAACTGTTGACGAAAATCATCGAGGCCATGGGTCTCACCCGGCCGGATGTCTACATCTGTAATATTCTCAAGTGCCGCCCCCCGGGAAATCGTAACCCTCTGCCGGAGGAAATCCGGATGTGTGAACCATTCCTGGTCAAACAACTGGAGGCGATCGCTCCCAAAGTCATCTGCGCCCTGGGCACCTTTGCCGCCCATACCCTTTTAAAAACCGACATTCCCATTACGGTTTTGCGGGGAAGATTTCATGACTATCACGGCATTCCCCTCATGCCGACGTATCATCCGGCCTATCTGTTACGGAATCCGTCCGCCAAAAAGCAGGTCTGGGAAGATGTTCAGCAGATCATGAAACGACTGGATGAAACGAAAAATGTACAGCGGCCGGAAATTCAGGGAGAATAAGAGATGAAGACAAACGAACGAGGCATAGGACGATGGATTGCCATCTTCATGTTCTGTATTCTGCTGGGTGCATACGGTTCCGCATGGGGTGCCGAAAAGCAACCCGTCTTCGATGTCATTACGGTCGACGCCACGATCACACCGCCCATCGCGGAATACATTCTGCAGAGCATCCGCGAATCTGCGGGCCAGTCCTCAGATGGCCTGGTTATCCTCCTGGATACACCGGGGGGGCTTGATTCGAGCATGCGGGAGATTGCCAAGGGGATTCTCAACGCACCGATCCCGGTCATTGTATTTGTCCATCCGGCGGGAGCCCGGGCGGCGTCTGCCGGGGTTATCATCACGATTGCCTCCCATGTTGCCGCGATGACGCCCGGCACGAACATCGGGGCGGCCCATCCTGTCGGCATCGGTCTCGGCGGCGGTCAAGCAGACAAGACGATGACCGAAAAGGTGGAAAACGATGCCGTGGCCTATGTGAAGGGCATTGCGAAAAAACGAGGCCGAAATGAAGATTGGGCGGCGAAATCGGTATTGAAGAGCGAGTCCATTACGGCAGAAGAAGCCCTTAAACTGGGGGTAATTGATGTCGTCGCCACGGATGTCCATCAATTGCTTGCCCAGTTGGATAATCGGCATGTTGAAACCTCGAAAGGTGAACGGATTCTGAAAACCGGCAATGCCCAGATCCGAACGAAAGACATGGGGTTGCGCCTGAAGATACTCTCTGTTGTCAGCAATCCCAATATCGCCTATATCCTGCTGCTTGTCGGGCTTGCAGGTTTGTACTTCGAATTTGCCAATCCGGGTGTCATTCTCCCCGGTGTGATCGGGGGGATGTCCCTCATACTGGCCTTTTTCGCCCTTCAGACCCTGCCGGTGAATTACGCCGGGGTGCTTTTGATCCTCTTTGCCGTGATCCTGTTTATTGCGGAGATCAAGGTGATCAGCCATGGCCTGTTGACCGTCGGGGGGATTGTTTCCCTTGCCATGGGCTCCCTGCTCCTTTTCAATTCGTCGGAACCGGCTCTGAGGGTATCCCTGCAGATCCTGGTGCCCATGGTTATTGTTGTGTCCCTGTTCTTTGCCGGCGTGATCAGCCTTGTCGTTAAAGCCCAGCTCAGCAAGAAACACACAGGTAAAGAAGGGGTGGAAGGCGTCGAAGGGGTGGCCATGACGGAGGTTTTTGAACAGGGGAAGGTCCTCATCAACGGCGAGTACTGGAATGCCGCAAGTGATCGGAAGATCGAGCAGGGAAAGCACATTCGTGTGAAGAGCGTGGAAGGATTGACCCTTAACGTGGAAGAAATCAACTGAAGGAGGTTGTCATGCTGGATTATACCATGATCGTCATTGTTGTTCTGGTTGTCATGTTTCTCGCGTCCGCGATTCGGATTCTCAACGAGTACGAGAGGGCGGTCATCTTCCGCCTGGGCCGGCTCATCGCTACGAAGGGCCCCGGTATCATCATCCTGATCCCTGTTGTGGACAAGATGGTGAAGGTCGACATGCGGACGATTACCATGGATATTCCGCCGCAGGATGTCATTACCCGTGACAACGTGTCCATCAAAGTCAACGCTGTGGTTTATTTCCGCGTTGTCGATGCCAATTCTGCCGTCGTGGAAGTCGAGAATTACCTCTACGCCACGTCCCAGTTGGCCCAGACCACCCTCCGGAGCGTCTGTGGCCAGATGGAATTGGACGAAATCCTCTCAGAGCGGGAAAAGATCAACCTCCAGCTTCAGGAGATCCTGGATCGGAGCACCGAACCCTGGGGCATCAAGGTTTCCCACGTCGAAGTCAAGCAGATCGATCTGCCCGAGGAGATGAAGCGGGCCATTGCGAAACAGGCCGAAGCGGAGAGAGAGCGCCGGGCAAAGGTCATCAATGCCGAAGGCGAGTTCCAGGCGGCCCAGAAGCTCATCGAGGCGGCGGGGCTCATGTCGACGGAGCCGATGTCCCTCCAGCTCCGCTATCTCCAGACCTTGAACCAGATTGCAACGGAACACAACTCCACGACGCTCTTCCCCATTCCGATCGATCTGTTCAAGCCGTTCCTGAAATTGGCGGAGAAAATGGATAAAGACTGAATGGCATTGAATCCGGATATGGAGGTCATGGAATGAATACAAGGGAAAAATTTGATATCGTGACCGGGGGATTGATTCTCATCACCCTGGGTTGTCTCATCATTCTCAACAACATAGGAATTTACGGGTTTGATAAGAGTTGGCCCATTCTTCTACTGGTGATCGCATTCGGTATGCTGATGCAGAAAATCAAGGATATCGGCGGCTGGTTGATCCTTGCCGTCGGGATGATCTTTTTTCTGATCAAGAACTGGGGTCTGAACATGCATATGTTGGGGACCTACCTTCTGCCGGCGATTCTGATCATCCTGGGGATCAATATTTTTGTAAAGCATCGGAGAAAAGGATAAGCATCGTGCCCGGGAGTCCGTCGGATTTCCATCGCAAGCAGTTGAAATTATTAGTCGGGACATTTTTGAGACCAAAAATTCTTCTCTAATGATATCAATTACTTAATCTATAATTTCCCTTTAAGTCCGGCAAACTCCCGATCAGGACCCGGTACGGATTACACATGCCGATGTGGTTGGAATCATAGTGAATTCATAAAAGGAGGGAAGTCATGAAAACCGCCGTTTCATGGTCAGTCTCTGACCGGAGAAAGTATGGAATGCGGGCGCTTGTCTATCTTATTGGATCAATCCTTTTTTTAATCTTCATCTCTGCGGCAGCCTATGCGAAGCAGACTTTCGGTCCGCCGGCGCACGAAGATCCTTATGATTGCACCAAGGTCCAGTGGCTCCAAAAAGACCACAAGTATGTGGGGTTTCCTCACAAGTCCGAACACCAGTATTTCTTTCGCGGCAAGTGGCTGCAGCCGGCCTGCGATGCCGAAGGGGACTCCTGCTTTACCCAGCATTGGGATGTCGAGGTGCAGGGTCTGTATAACGAAGAGACAGACAGATTCAATGAAAACGTGACGATTACGGGCAATATAGCGACGCATGGCGGTGGTTTTATCAACATACAGCGGAGGTTTCTCGTCGATGGGAAAATGAGCCTTGATCCATGGATTTTTCCGACGCATGCTGTGAGCGATTTTACTTCAAAGTGCACACTGGATCGCTGGACAAATTCCCAAGGGACAGTCGATCAGCCCCATCCTTATTTTGAAATTCCCCCCATATTTTTCAGCCGTTGCGCCTTTACAGCGGAAGAACGGGGGGCGCTGGGGAAGGAAAAACCCGTTCCCCTGACCTGCACGGACAACCAGATCAAGGCGAAACCCACGGTGGTGTTCCCGACACCCAATCAAAATTTCAACGATTACAAAGATGCCTATGCAGAAGTTAAAATGCCCTGCCTGCCCCCTATGCCTGACAGCACCGCGAACGGTTTTAACTACATCCTTGAAGAAAAGATCGTCGAAATCGACGGTTCCGAATCCTGGCTGCCGTTCTGCAATCCCTGCAGGATCGCAATGGTTCCCAGTCAATACAATTATGTATCCAAGGGGCTGAAAAAATTGAATCTGGAGCGGCCCGGCCACTATCGGATCAAGGTCAATCAGCAGGTGCAGACGCAAGCAACCCTGCTTGCCGGAGATTATACCGACTGGATATATTTTTCCGCCAGACCTTTGATCAGCAGTACACTCGACAGGACAAAGACGCAGAAAATCAGCTCAAGCGCCCTTCGGTCCGCAACGGCACCGGCAGTCATCGTCAACAACATCCGGGTCAATCCGCAACGG
>CAZIPU010000114.1:0-7280 GCA_964541005.1 uncultured Syntrophales bacterium
GAATGCTGAAAAACATCGAGATATGGAGCAAGGATCGCTTTGAAAGCGAGCTGAAGGACACGGGTGGGAACCTCGAATCCCACGAAAAGTGCATGGTGGATTTAGGTATTTAACGTTGGAAGGGTGCTGAATGGGGGGGTATCACACACCGGTCTTGCTCGAAGAGGTCATCTCCAACCTCCGTTGCCGGCCCGGCGGAATCTTCGTCGACGGAACGGTCGGCGGAGGTGGACATGCCCGGCGTATCCTGGAAACCACGAAACCGGACGGTCTTTTAATCGGCCTGGACAGAGACGATGACGCCCTGCGGGAGTCGGGAGAGCGGCTTGCAGCCTTCGGCACGAGAGTCATCCTCCGGAAAGCGAACTTCTCCGGATTATCGGACATCCTCTCTGAGCTCGGCATTAATCGGGTGGACGGCATCCTCCTTGATCTGGGGGTATCGTCCCATCAGTTGGACACCCCGGAGCGGGGTTTCAGTTTTGCATCAGATGATCCCCTGGACATGCGGATGGATCGGGGTCAGGAAATAAGCGCCTACGAATTTGTCAACCAGGCATCCGAGGAAGAGTTGCAGAAAGTGATCTGGGAGTACGGAGAAGAAACGATGGCCGGAAGAATCGCCCGCTCCATTGTCCGGGAAAGAAGAAACGGACCTATTCGCACCACGTCCGCCCTGTCCGAAATCGTTGTCCGGGCGCTCCCATCCGCCCACCGGAGGCGAAAAATTCACCCGGCAACCAAAACGTTCCAGGCCATCCGCATCCGGATCAACGACGAACTGAACAGTCTGATGAAGGCCATCGAATCCGGGATAGACAAGCTGAAGACGGGAGGGCGTTTCTGCATCATTTCCTTCCATTCACTGGAGGACAGGATCGTCAAAAATTCGTTTCGTTCCTGGGAAAGAACCTGCGTCTGCCCGCCGGATCTGCCCGTCTGCACATGCAGACGACAAAAAAAACTGAAAGTATTGACGACAAAACCCATTCTTCCGCAACCGGTTGAAATCGACATGAATCCCCGGGCCAGAAGCGCCCGGTTAAGAACGGCGGAAAGGATTTAGCCATGGCCAAGGATATGATCATCGAAGCCGTAGAAACGGTCCAAGAGGAATCCGACTCGGTCCACACCCTGGCAAGCCTCGGCTATTCCCCTTTCATCGTGATTGCCGTAATCATCATGGCCGTCGCCATTTTGTACGTGTGGTCCCATAACCATATGACGTCCCTTGAATACCAGGTGGCCAGCGAAATCAGCAGAAAGGAAGCCCTCCTGGAAGAGCAGAAAAAATTGAAAGTGGCTATGGCAACCCTGAAGTCGCCCAAAAGGATCGCCGCCATCGCCACGGAAAAACTGCAGATGACCTACCCCGAGCGGGAGCAGGTCGTTTTTCTGAAAGATCAGGGACATACGAAATGAACACCGAATCCGTCAAATGGCTGAAATTTCGGCTCTGCACAATTCTGGCACTTTTCCTGATCCTGTTCGTCGCCCTCATTTCCCGGGCCTTCCAATTGCAGATCCTCGCGGGAAAGGACCTAAAATCCATCGCCCAGAGGCAGCACATGAAAACACTCCAGATGTTGCCGGAAAGGGGCATCATCTTTGATCGAAACGGCGAAAAACTCGCCGCCAGTGTGCTCATGGATTCCATCTGCGCCGATCCTTCCAAGATCCGCAATCCGCAGGTTTTCGCAGCCAAAATGGCAAGGCTGCTCTCTGTGGATAAGAAACTGATTCTGAAGAGAATTTCCGGAAAGAAGAACTTCTGCTGGATTGCCAGACGGGTTGCCCCCGAGCAGGCGATGGCCATCCAATCCCTGAAAGAGGATGCCATATTTATCGTCAAGGAGCCGCAGCGCATGTACCCGAATGGAGAGCTCGCGGGACAGATTCTCGGATTTGTCGGTACGGAATCCAACGGTCTTGAGGGGCTGGAAACACGCTATGACCGGTATCTGAAAGGAACCCCCCAGAAGCTTGTCTGGGGCAGGGATGCAAAAGGCCAATGGCTCTATCCCCGCGTGGAAACGGTTGCCCAAACGGAAGATACGGCGACGAACGTGGTTCTCACGATTGACAGCCGCATCCAGTACCTCGTGGAAACCCAGTTGAAAGCCGCCGTTCAGGAAAAGGGCGCAAAAGGCGGCTACGCCATCGCCATGAATCCCCAGACGGGGGAAATTCTGGCCCTGGCGAATCAGCCTACCTTCGATCCCAATTTTTACTCCAAAGCAGCACCGGGGCATTCCAAGAACAGGGCCCTCAACGATTGCTTCGATCCCGGTTCCACGTTCAAACCCTTCCTCATTGCCGCTGCCCTGGAGGAAAAGACGGTCCGGGAAAAGGATCATGTGTTCTGCGAAAACGGCAACTACAGGGTGGCCGACCGGGTGATTCACGAAGCCCAGAGGAAACGCCATGGAAGCCTGTCCATCCGGGAAGTCGTTAAGTATTCGAGCAACATCGGTTGCGTCAAGGTCTCGGAAAGGCTCGGAAAAGATAAATTTTATCAATATATCCGGGATTTCGGCTTCGGGGTCAAGACCGGCATCGATCTGCCGGGCGAATCATCGGGGCTGCTGCGCCCTGCCTCCGAGTGGACCCGCGTCGATATGTCAACCATTGCCTTCGGCCAGGGAATTTCCGTTACCGCCATTCAGCTCCTGACCGCTTTGTCCGCCATCGCCAATCACGGCGTGTTGATGAAGCCCTATATCGTCAGGGCGCTGGCGGACAAGCAGGGACGGATCATCGAGCAATACTCGCCGACGGTGGTCCGCAACGTCATATCACCGGAAACAGCAAAAACGATGACCTCCATCCTGACAAGCGTCGTTCAGGACGAAGACGGCACCGGGAAGAACGCCCGCATCGCCCATCTCAATGTCGCGGGGAAGACGGGTACATCCCAGAAATTCGATTTCAGCCGGGGCGTTTATTCATCGGAAAGGGTACGGACCTCTTTTATGGGATTTTTCCCGGCGGAAAATCCCCAGATCGCCATTCTGGTCACGCTGGATGAACCGCAACGGGATAAATGGGGGGGCGTGGCAGCGGCTCCGGTTTTCAAAAAAATCGGCGAGCAGATGCTGACCTGTTTTAAATCCTATATCAAGGACCCTTCCCTTTTTGTCCCGGAAGAAAATATCTTCCCCGATCCGCCCAAGGTGAAGCTCGTATCCGCAACCCAGATCGTTCCTGAAGCCATGGAACAGGTCGGGGAAATGGCTGTGGAAGACGAATCGATCATACCTAATTTTCAGGGCATGACCGTAAGAGAAGCCTTGAAGAAATCAAGAGAAAGAGGTATTGAGCTGAAAATTGACGGATCCGGCTGGGCCGTTTCGCAGGTGCCCCAGGCCGGTGTCCCGATTCGCTCTCATCCATTCTGCGTGGTCTCTTTCAGAACGGAACGTGAGTAAGGAAACACCCGAAACCTTCGTCCGGTGATGACAGCCTTCCAGGGATTCTCCACGGATCCCGTGACAGGCAAACCTCCGGGCTAACCGATCCTTCAGGAACGTTTTTCCGCGCCGGAAGGTGAAAGACGGGCACCATCGATGTACCAGAACATGATACCTTTAAGGAAGGGTAATGGATATCTCAGAAGTCGTCAAAGATCTTCATCTCATCAGCGCTACAGGAGCGCTTTCCGGAGAAGTATCATCCGTCTGTTATCATTCAGGAGCCTGTGAAGAAAACAGCCTGTTTATCGCCGTCTCCGGTTTGAATACGGACGGACACGGTTTCATCGACGACGCGATCCGCCGGGGTGCCCGCTGGATCGTCCATGAAAAACCCTTTTCCCCCCCTGAAAACATCACCGCACTGAAAGTTTCCGACAGTCGCCGAGCCCTGGGTATCGCGGGCAGGAATTTCTACGCCGATCCTTCATCCGCGCTGTGCCTGATCGGCATCACAGGAACGAACGGTAAAACGACCGTCACCTATCTCCTGGAAGCGATTATTGCCGCAGCCGGTTTTTCCCCGGGCGTTCTGGGAACAGTCAATTACCGCTTCGGGGGGAAAACGTTTCCCGCGCCGAACACCACGCCGGAATCGCTGGAATTTCAAAAAATTCTAAGACAGATGGTCAACGAAGGGGTGACACACTGCGTCTCCGAGATTTCCTCGCACGCCCTCGATCTCGGCCGGGTGGACGATTGTGATTTCGATATCGCCATCTTCACGAATCTCTCCCAGGACCATCTCGACTACCACCTGACGATGGAGCGGTATTTCGAGGCAAAACGGCGTCTCTTCCAGGAACTGCTGCCGAAAAGCCGCAAGGAAAATCGCCGGCGCATGATCATAAACGGCGACGATCCCTGGGGAAAAAGATTGATGGAGGAAACCGGGGACGGCATCCTGACCTTCGGGCTGGACGCGGCGTATGACGTGCGGGCGGACGACATCAGGATTACCCTGGAAGGGATTGAAGCGCGGATCCACGTTCCGGGCAAAACAATGCGCATCGCCTCTCCCCTGATCGGCCGTTTCAACCTCTATAACATCCTGGCGGCTACAGCAGGCGCCTTTGCCATTGGCATAACCCCGTCGGCCATTGAAGAGGGGCTTTCCCGGATGAAGGGTGTGCCGGGGCGGATGGAAAAGGTCAGCAAACCCGGCGAACCTCACGTTTTCGTCGACTATGCCCATACGGACGATGCCCTGAAAAAGGCGATCGAAAACCTGTCCGGATTCGGCGGGAATCGCATCGTAACCGTCTTCGGCTGCGGAGGAGACCGGGACCGCGGGAAAAGGCCCATTATGGGCTCCGTTGCCGCCGAGCTCAGTCATGTGGTAATCATCACCTCCGATAATCCTCGTTCGGAGGATCCCCTCGCCATTATCGGTCAGATCGAGGAAGGAATCCGCCCGGAGGGAATCCGGAAAGTCACGGCGGAGGAACTGTCTTCCTCACGGCAAGACAGGGTTTACTGTATCATTCCCGACCGGAGAACGGCCGTCGAGACGGCCGTCATGACGGCACAGCCGGCGGATATCGTCCTGATCGCCGGAAAAGGCCACGAGGATTATCAGATCATCGGCAAGGAGCGCCTTTTCTTCGACGACCGGATCGTCGCCCGGGAAAGTCTGATCAAGCGATCCGGAGGTCTCTCATGACCGGGCGTCCGTCACCCTGCCTGATTATCGGCGATATCGTGGACGCAACCGGGGGAAAGCTTCTCCGGGGCTGCATGGACGAAAAGATATGCGGCGTATCGACGGATACGAGAACCATCCAGGCCGGAAATCTTTTTATTCCCCTGACGGGACCGAATTTCGACGGCCATGATTTCATTTCCGGCGCCGTTGGCAGCGGTGCCCGGGCTTTCCTGACCGAACGGACCCATCGGAACAGGATCCCCGCTTTCGCCGATGACATTGCCTGGATCGAAGTCGGCGACACCCTCTCCGCCCTGGGAGATATCGCCCACCACTGGCGAAAGCGCTTCACAGGCCCGGTCATCGCCGTGACGGGATCGGCGGGAAAGACCACCACCAAAGAGATGATCGCCTCGATCTGCTCTCTGGGCCAAAACATCCTGAAAACGGAGGGGAATTTCAACAATCTGGTCGGCCTTCCCCTGACCCTGCTTAAACTGACGGACGGGATCGACCTGGCCGTCCTCGAACTGGGAACGAACGCCCCCGGAGAAATCGAGCGTCTTGCCCGCCTGGCCGAACCGTCCATCGGTGTCATCACCTGTATCGGGCCGGCCCACCTGGAAGGACTCGGCACGGTATCCGACGTCCGGGAAGAAAAAGGAAAACTGTTCGATGTTATGGACCGGCAGGGCATCGCCGTCCTGAATCTGGATGACCCGGAAATCGCCGTTCTTGCCGACCGGTGGAAGGGAAAGCGGATCACCTGCGCCCTATCCGGTCCGGCCGACATTACGGCTGAAAACATCCGGCCGGCCGATACATGGAAAACCGCCTTTACGCTCCATATCGGAGGAATCCGGGACGACGTCGTGCTGGCGGCTCCCGGTCTCCACAATGTCAGGAATGCCCTGGTCGCGGCCGGTGCGGCAATGGCCGCCGGATGCGCCCCCGACTGCATCGCCCGGGGTCTGAACGCCGTCCGGCCGGTTTCCGGCAGGATGGAAATCGAAGTGCTGGGTAACGGCGCCCATATCATCCACGACGCCTACAACGCCAATCCCCTGTCGGTTGCAGAAGCTCTGAACACCCTGGTCCATATCTCCGGTGACGGCAGGCGAATCGTGATTCTCGGGGATATGCTGGAGTTGGGCGGGAAAGCGCCGCATTTTCATGAGGAAATCGGCCGGAAACTCGGCCGGTCCGGCATTGATGCCCTGTTCCTGAAAGGGGAATTTGCCCGTTTGACGGCGGAAGCGGCTGTCGAGGCGGGTATGGACCGGGTACGGATCCGATTCTTCAACGGTGCAGACGACGCGATGCCCCGGCTGAAAGAGGTCGTTCAAAGGAACGCCTGGATTCTCCTGAAGGGGTCGCGCAAGATGAACCTGGATGAACTGATCCCGGGAATCCGTCTCATCGGTAATCGTGAAGCGCTTTAAGATAAATCATTAAGAAGGGGGCATCATGCTCTACCATCTTCTATATCCGCTGCATACGACGTTTTCTTCCTTAAACGTCTTTCGATACATCACTTTCCGAACAGTCTATGCCACCATTACGGCTCTGATCATCTGTTTTATCGTCGGCCCCTGGCTGATCCGTAAACTCCAGAGCCTCAAGGTAGGCCAGTCGATCCGGGAAGACGGCCCCCAGAGCCATCTCTCCAAACAAGGCACGCCGACCATGGGGGGCATTCTCGTCATCTTCGCCGTCGTGATCTCGACACTTCTGTGGTCGAATCTGACCGTCGCCTATGTCTGGCTGGTCATCCTCGTTCTGGTCGGTTACGGAATCATCGGGTTCTTCGACGACTACCGGAAGCTCACGAACCAGAGCAGCCAGGGGGTGCCGGGTAAAGTCCGCCTGACAGGAGAAATCATCATCGCGTTTTTCGTCAGTGTCGTGATCTACGTCAGGCCCGAATTCAGCCACATGGTCACGATTCCCTTTTTCAAAACCGTCCTGCCGGATATCGGCATTTTCTATATACTCCTTACGACCTTCATCATTGTCGGCGCGGCCAACGCCGTCAATTTGACGGACGGGCTGGACGGCCTGGCCATCGGCCCGGCCATCACCTGTTTCATGACCTATCTCCTTTTTGCCTATTTCGCGGGAAACATCAAGATCGCCCACTATCTACAGATCCCCTTCGTCCCGGG
>CAZIPU010000115.1:0-7251 GCA_964541005.1 uncultured Syntrophales bacterium
TGGTTCAGGTCACCTCCTGCAAGAACAGGAAAATAGCGGAAGATGTGGTTGGAAAGATTGCCAAAGCCGGTTTCAAATCACAGATCGTAACGGCGGACCTGAAAGACAAGGGGACATGGTATCGCGTATTGCTGACCAATCTCGACAGCAAGGACAAGGCAAAAGAGGCGGCACGGAAGATCGACCGGGTTCTGAAGGGGAATAAATCGGTTGTACGTGTCCAGAAAAGGTAGGGGATCATGTTCGAAAACCTGACGGAAAAACTGGAGTCCATTTTTAAGAAACTCAAGGGAAAGGGCCGCCTCGATGAAGAGAACATCAAAGAGGCCCTGAAAGAAATCCGTATGGCCCTCCTTGAAGCGGACGTCAATTTCAAGGTGGTCAAGGACTTCATTGAAGATGTACGGACCCGCGCAGTCGGTCAGGAAGTCATTGAAAGCATTACCCCGGGACAGCAGGTCGTCAAGATCGTTCATGACCGGCTGATCGAACTGATGGGCGGCGGAAGCAGCCAGATTCGTTTCGGAAACCGCTTCCCTGCGCCGGTGATGCTGGTTGGCCTGCAGGGGTGTGGAAAAACGACAACGGCGGTCAAGCTGGCACGTTATCTGAAGAACCAGGGGAAACGGGTTTATCTCGTTTCGGCCGACGTTTACCGGCCGGCGGCGGTGACTCAGTTGAAACTGCTTGCCGAGAAAAATGGGATCGGAATCTTCGACGCGGGGGAACAGCGCGATCCCGTTAAAATATGCGTCCAGGCTGTGGAAGAGGCTAAACGGAACGGTTACGAAGTCATCGTTGTCGATACGGCGGGGCGTTTGCATATCGACGTGGAGATGATGGACGAACTGAAAAGGATCAAGGGGATGATTCAGCCATCGGAGATTCTCTTTGTTGCTGATGCCATGACCGGTCAGGATGCCGTGAATGTAGCCGGAAAATTCAATGAAATTTTAGGGATCGACGGGGTCATCATGACCAAGATGGACGGCGATGCCCGGGGCGGTGCGGCTCTGTCGTTGAGGGCCGTCATGGGGAAGCCCATCAAGTTCGTCGGAATGGGGGAAAAGATCGATGCCCTGGAGGTCTTTTATCCCGACCGGATGGCGTCTCGGATTCTCGGAATGGGGGATATCCTGACCCTTGTCGAGAAAGCCCAGACGGCGGTCGATGAACGATATGCCAAAGACCTTGAGCAGAAGATCCGGAAGAACGAATTTAGCCTGGAGGACTTCCGGGATCAACTGAAACAGATTTCCAAAATCGGGTCTCTGACCGATATTATCGGTATGATCCCGGGTATGAAGAAACTCAAGGACATGAAGGATATGAAACCCGATGAGAAGGAAATCGTCAAGATCATTGCCATCATCGATTCCATGACCAGGAAGGAGCGGCTGAACTATCAGATCATTGACGGACAACGCCGTAAAAGGATTGCCAGGGGAAGCGGGACAACGGTTCAGGATGTGAACCGGTTGCTGAAAAGCTACGTGGATATCAAGAAAGTGATGAAGAAGATGTCCGGCAAAGGTGGCCTGAAAATGATGAAAAGAGGTCTTTTCCCCTTTTAATCATTGAAGAATCATGATATGAGATAAAATCGTAATAATATTATTAGGAGGTGTGCACGAAAGGGAATGGCAGTCAAAATCAGATTAGCCCGTATGGGAGGGAAGGGGAAGCCTTTCTACAGAGTGGTTGTGACGGATTCCGAGTCTCCGAGAGACGGCGGTTTTCTAGAAATTGTCGGTCACTATAATCCGAGGACCGAACCGGTTGAGGTTTCCCTGAAGGAGGATCGGATAACCGCCTGGATCGCCAAGGGCGCGAAACCGACCTTGACCGTATCCCAACTCATCAAGAGGGCAACCCAGAACGTTGATTAAGGTTTTCTCTAACGGATCCTATTTGTGAAACTGGCGGTGGTCAAGCAATCGATGTCAATTATCCTGTGATGTTTAACCTGAAAGAGATGAGTGGAGGATTTCAAGATGAAAGACTTGATCAAGTACATGGCTCAATCTTTGGTGGATAATCCTGATAAGGTCGAAGTTTCCGAGGTCGTGGGGGAACAGACTTCCGTCATTGAACTGAGGGTTGCGAAAGAAGATCTGGGGAAGGTAATCGGAAAACAGGGTAGAACCGCGAAAGCGATGAGAACCATTTTAAGTGCTGCATCGACCAAGCTTCACAAAAGAACCGTTTTAGAGATCATTGAATAGAAATGGATCTTTTCGAAATCGGCAGGGTCCTGAAACCTCGTGGTTTGAAGGGGCAGATGAGGTGTTTTTCTCATCTTGAGTCGGACGGACTCCAGAAATCCCTGAGGGATGTCTGTATCAGGACGCCCGACGGGAAAGCTGATTTTTATCGTCTTAGAGAAATCATCCTCGCAGGTAAGTTTTTTTTCCTTTCCGTGGAGGGTGTCGATACACCCGAAGCAGCTGGAGCGCTTGCCGGTTCCGACGTGCTGGCGCCGGCCGACATCCTCGTGCCTTTGGCAGCGGATGAATATTACTGGCGTGACATTATCGGCTTGGATGTCGTGACGGAAACGGGCCGCTTTCTGGGGAAGGTGCAGGAGATTTTCCCGACCGGAAGCAATGATGTCTATGTCTGCCGGGACGGAGAAAAAGAAATCCTTCTTCCGGCTATTGCGGATGTGGTTCGCAAGATCGATTTGGATGAGAAGCGGATTGTGGTTCACCTCCTCGAGGGACTTCAGAGGTGCCATGATCCGGTTTGATATTCTTACCGTCTTTCCTGAGATGTTTGCCTCACCGTTTCAGTTCAGTCTCCTGAAAAAGGCGCAGGAAAGAGGACTCATTGAAATAGGGTTGCATAATATTCGTGATCATGCCCTGGACAAGCATCGGATGACCGATGATGCACCCTACGGTGGGGGATGCGGTATGGTCATGAAAGTCGAACCCATCGACCGGGCGCTTTCTTCCGTAAAAAGGACCGATGAACAGTCAGTTGTGGTGCTGCTGACGCCGCAGGGTGAACGTTTCAGCCAGCCCATGGCGGAAGAATTGGCCGCATTTTCCCAGATTATCCTGATCTGTGGTCACTATGAAGGGCTGGATGAACGGGTCAGGCAACATCTGTCCGACCGGGAAATATCCATTGGAGATTACGTTCTGACGGGGGGGGAATTGTCGGCGATGGTGGTGGTGGATGCGGTTTGCCGGTTGATTCCGGGTGTTCTCGGAAACAGTGAATCGACGGCTTCGGAATCGTTTTCCATGGGTCTTCTCGAATATCCCCAGTATACGCGGCCGAGCGAATATAAAGGGTGGAAGGTCCCCGATGTGCTGACATCCGGTCATCATCGGGAGATCGAGTTGTGGCGGAGAAGGGAATCTCTCCGGAGAACCCTGATCAGAAGGCCGGATCTGCTGCAGGAGGCAAGCCTTTCCGCGGAAGACGCGAAGATTCTGAAAACGCTGATCGAGGAATATTGAGTAAGGCAGAGGGTGTGTAACAAAAACTTCTACATCGCTCTTTTGCACAGCCCCGTTCGGGATAAAAAGGGGCGGGTGACCGTTACGTCGATTGCCAACATGGACATCCACGATATCGCCAGGTGTGCCAGGACATTTGGCGTCGGACGGTTTTATATCGTTACCCCCATTGAAGAGCAGAGGATCCTGGCGGGAAAGATTCTTTACCACTGGCAGTTGGGTTATGGAAGCATCCACAATCCTTCCCGGAAAGAGGCTTTTTCGCTGGTTGATCTGAAAGGAAGTCTGGACGAAGTTATTGCCGATATTGCCCTCCGCTTCGGGAAAGAACCCCGGATTGTCGTAACCGGGGCGCATATGGCCGGCGAGACACTTCCGGCGGCCGGTTTGCGGGACAAGGTGCTTTCCGGGGAGGATTCTTTTCTTCTTCTCTTCGGAACGGGCTGGGGGCTTGCCGGAGACGTGCTTGATCGGGCTCATTATCTCCTGGATCCGATCAGGGGACCCGGGCAATACAATCATCTGCCCGTTCGGGCGGCGGTGGCCATCCTTCTTGACCGGTTGTGGGGGAGATGAAAAGAGCGTGCAATAAAGGGTTGAAAATTCGTATTAAAACATGTAAAGAAGCGAAAACTTACTCTCGTGGATATGCTGAGAACAGTTTTTTGACTGAAGTTAAGTTAGGGAAATCAAAAACAGAGGAGGAATTTCTCTTATGGGTATCGTGGAGTTTCTTGAGAAAGAACAGATGCGGGAAGATATTCCCCAGTTCAAAACCGGGGATACCGTCAAGGTCTATGTACGTATCGTTGAAGGTCAGAAACAGAGGATACAGGCCTATGAAGGGGTCGTTATCCGCAGACGTCAGGGCACCAGCCGTGCGACCTTTACGGTCCGTAAAGTATCTTACGGTGTCGGCGTCGAAAAGACCTTTCCCCTTCACTCTCCCGTTATTGAACGCATCGAACTGGTCACGAGAGGTCGGGTCAGAAGATCGCGGCTGTACTACCTGCGCCAGTTGAAAGGCAAGAAAGCCAGGATCGAGGAATTGAAAAAGTCATAAACGGCGGAAGATTAGCGGCATCCACTGGAATGATATGGAAGTCGAAGAGCAGGTTTATGCCTGCTCTTACGTTTTTGTGGGTAACTTGAATCGTTTGCCTGATTGGATCCCATGGATCAATTTGAGTTACTGGCCTACAGTCGCGGCGCGAAAATGGTGGCGGGGATTGACGAGGCGGGCAGAGGTCCCCTGGCGGGTCCCGTCGTCGCGGCGGCAGTGATCCTTCCCCGGGGATACAAGAACCAGGATATCAAAGACTCAAAACAGCTTTCTTCCCACAAGCGAAACATCCTTTACGATCTGATCTTTGAAGAGGCTTTGGCGGTCGGTGTCGGGGTTATCGAGTCTTCCGTGATCGACCAGGTCAATATTCTCCGGGCCACATTCATGGCCATGAAGGATGCCCTGGCTGATCTTTCCACCCAACCTGATTTCATCCTCGTTGACGGGAATCAGCGTCTTCCCGTTGCCATCTCCCAAAAGACCATCGTCAAAGGCGACTGTCTCAGCATTTCCATTGCTGCAGCCTCCATCGTGGCCAAAGTATCCCGTGACCGCATCATGGAGATGTACCACCGCCAATTTCCCCAGTACGATTTCCTGAATAACAAGGGTTACGGGACTGCGCGGCACCGTTCGGCCCTTCTTCAATACGGTCCCTGTAAAATTCACCGATGTTCATTTCACTGTAATAAAACCGGAAAGACCGTTGTGAACGCGGAACTGGATTTTGGCCTCCATGACTGAACAATCGACGAAGGAACGGGGCCGTGACGGCGAGGATATTGCCCTGAATTATCTGCGGAAACAGGGGTATAGGATCATTGAAAGAAACTACCGTTGCCGTTACGGTGAGATTGATCTGATTGCAAAGGATGGGAAAACCCTCGTATTTGTGGAGGTGAAAAGCCGGCGCTCGACGGCTTTCGGAGCTCCCGAAGAGGCGGTGGGGGCGGCCAAGCAGAAAAAGATTTCAAACGTTGCCCTGTGGTATCTTCAAGAAAAAAATATCTCCAACCACAGTGCACGGTTTGATGTGGTATCGATCCTGTCAACCGGCCAGGACCAGGTTATTGAATTGATACGGGACGCGTTTGATTTGGCCTGGTAGTTCAATTCAATCGGAAGCCGCCTGTTACCGCTTCTGCCTCGACCGGCGTGGGGCGGTCATTCCTTGAAATGTGACAGCGCGGGTTTACCCAGGGGATAGACATTAAACCCAATCTCGAAACACATCCGGTGATCCAGGATATTCCGGCCGTCGAAGATGAAGGCCGGTTTGGTCATGGAGTCATAGATCCTCCGATAGTCGAGGTCCCTGTAAAGGTTCCACTCCGTAACGACGGCAATGGCATGGGCGCCGACGGCGGCCTGATAAGGGTCCTCTTCGAAACGGATCTTGGCCGGGTTTGCGTCTTTCAGATCGATCCGGGCATTCGGTAACGCTTTTGGGTCGGTGATGACAACTTCGGCGTTTTCTTCCAGAAGCTGCCTGGCGATAGTGATCGCCGGACTTTCCCGGCTGTCTCCCGTATTGGCTTTGAAGGCGAATCCGAACATGCAGATGGTCTTATTGGAAAGGGTGTTAAACATCATTTTGATCATTTTGTGCAGGAAACGATGTTGCTGATAATTGTTGATCCGGATGACTCCTTCCCAGTAATCCGCCACTTCATCAAGGTGATAAGACCGGCACAGGTAAACGAGGTTCATGATGTCCTTTTTGAAACAGGAGCCGCCGAATCCGACGCTGGCATTTAAAAACTTGGAGCCGATTCGGCTGTCCATACCCACTGCCCGTGAGACTTCCGCCACGTCGGCATCCGTCTCTTCGCAGAGATGAGAAATTGCGTTGATGGACGATATCCTCTGGGCAAGAAACGCGTTGGAAACCAGTTTGGAGAGCTCGCAACTCCAGATATTGGATGTGAGAATACGCTTCCGGGGAACCCAGTTTGCGAAAATATCCACGAGGACATCGCGGGCCTTACAACCGGCCTCAGTTTCCATGGAACCGATCAGGACGCGATCGGGGTTCAGCAGATCGTTGATAGCCGTTCCTTCGGCCAGAAATTCGGGATTGGAGAGAACCTGGAAATCGCAGCCGGCTTTCCCGGTATTAAGGATCTTTTCCATGGTCAGGGCGGTTTTGACCGGTAACGTACTTTTTTCGATGACGATTTTCGATGATTCCGAATGTTCCAGTATCTGACGTGCGGTTTTTTCCCAGTACTGCAGGTCAGCGGCCATGCCCGCGCCGATTCCGAAATTCTTGGTTGGCGTGTTGACACTCACAAAGATCATTTCGTTGTCCCTTATGCCTTTAGGAATATCGGTGTCGAAAAAGAGGTTTTTGCCCCGGCAGGCGGCAATCACCTCGTCGAGGCCAGGTTCATAGATCGGGAGATTATCTGAATTCCAGCGGGCAATCCGTTCTTCGTTGATGTCGACAACCGTCACTTTGTGTTGCGGACACTTATACGCAATGACGGCCATGGTTGGACCTCCTACATAACCCGCGCCGATGCAGAGAATGTGTTTCTCGAATTTTTGGGAATTCATAATGGAGTCCTCGCCGGTTGATTGGATTGATGAGAAAATATCTATATTTTTTTAGCGGAAGACAGGTCAATCGGTCAAGGACAATGTTTTGTGAAACAAATTCGCAACGGCAGGGTTGGATGATCAACATATCGGTGGAAACACCTAATAATTCCT
>CAZIPU010000116.1:0-7214 GCA_964541005.1 uncultured Syntrophales bacterium
GGACGTCGAATCGATGATCCGGGACCTCGTGGAGTTGACCGTCAACACGGTTCGCCTGGAGGAACAGGAAAAAGTGCGGGCGAAAGCCGCCGAAAATGCGGAGGAGCGAATCCTGGATATCCTTCTTCCCATGAAACAGCCGGAAGGCCCGGAAGAAAACGTTGTGGACATCCAGACAACCCAGGATTACACGACGGTGGAATCCGTGCCCGTTTCCGATACCACCCGGGAAAAACTCCGCAAACTCCTTCGGGAGGGACGCCTCGACAACCGCATGGTGGACATCGAAACATCCGAAGTGCGGCAGGGGCCGATGATCGAGATTTTCTCCTCTTCCGGCGTTGAGGACATGGGGCTGAATATCAAGGAGATGTTCGGAAACCTCTTTCCGCAGAAAAAGAAAAAGGTCCGTATGAAGGTTCCCGAAGCCCTGGAAATCCTGGAGGAAGAGGAAGCCCAGCGTCTCGTCGATATGGAAAAGGTAACCCACATCGCCCTCGACAGGGTGGAACAGTCGGGAATTATATTCCTCGATGAAATCGACAAGATTGTCGGTGCCGACGGCGGCCAGGGACCCGACGTGTCCCGCGAAGGGGTTCAGCGGGATCTTTTACCCATCGTCGAAGGTTCGAACGTCAATACGAAATACGGAATGGTGATGACGGATCACGTTCTCTTTATCGCGGCGGGCGCCTTCAGCGGTTCCAAGCCTTCCGATCTCATCCCGGAGCTTCAGGGCCGGTTTCCCATTCGCGTTGAACTGAACTCGCTGGGGAAAGAGGAGTTCATCCGTATCCTGACGGAACCAAGCAATGCGCTGGTCAAACAGTATATTGAAATGATGGCGACGGAAGGGATTACCCTTTCCTTCACGGAAGATGCGATCGCCGAAATTGCGGAATTCGCATCCCTCGTGAACGAACGGACGGAGAACATCGGCGCGAGGAGGCTTTACACGATCATGGAGACCCTGCTGGAGGATATCTCTTTCGATGCGCCGGACATGGAAGAAAAGAACATCGTGATCGACGAAAATTACGTCAGTGACAAGCTGAACGATATCATCGAAGACGAGGACCTGAGCCGGTATATCCTGTAATGCGGGAAAAGGTCGGGGAAAGAAGAAACGGAGGCAAAGACAAAAATGACAAACGTGGAAATCTCAATGGAGCGGGCCGATATTTTACTGGAGTCCCTGCCTTACATTCGGCGTTTCTATAACAAAACCATCGTCGTGAAGTACGGCGGACACGCCATGGTCGACGATGTCCTGAAAGACAGTTTTGCCCGGGACCTGGTCCTGATGAAGTATATCGGTCTCCACCCCGTGGTCGTTCACGGCGGCGGGCCCCAAATCGGGAATTTTCTGAAAAAGGTGGGTAAGGATTCCCAGTTTATCCAGGGGATGCGGGTTACGGACGAGGAAACGATGAGCATTGTGGAAATGGTCCTCGTGGGGTCCGTGAACAAGGAAATCGTCGGCATGATGAACCGTCACGGCGGCAAGGCCGTCGGCCTGAGCGGAAAGGACGGGAACCTGATCCAGGCGGAAAAGTATTACCTGAGCGCCGAAAAGGCCAAGGATACGCCCCCGGAAATAATCGATATCGGGCTGGTGGGAAAGGTGACTTCGATCAACGCCGAGCTGATCAATTCACTTGTACGGGACGGATTCATCCCGGTTATCGCTCCCACGGGAGTCGGTGCCGCAGGGGAAACCTACAATATCAACGCCGATCTCGTGGCCGGGGCGGTTGCGTCGGCCCTGAAAGCGGAAAAACTCATTCTGCTCACCGATGTTTCCGGCGTCCTCGATGCCGATGCGGAACTGATCAATACGATGAACCGCGAACGTGTCCTGAACCTTATCGACGACGGCGTCATCAAGGGAGGCATGTTTCCCAAGGTAAAGTGCTGCCTGAAGGCATTGAAGGGCGGTGTCGGCAAGGCCCATATTATCGACGGACGCCTGAAGCATGCGGTCCTGCTGGAAATATTCACCGACCGGGGTATCGGGACGGAGATTGTCGAAGAATAACGCAGTGAGATGACAGGTCGAACTGGGGGGTGGCGATGGAGAAATATTTGAAATCATCGGCTGAATGGATAGCCGAGGGGGAACGATACGTGATGGGGACTTACAAGCGGTTCCCAGTCGTATTGACGAGGGGGGCCGGGATGGCCGTCTGGGATTGCGAGGGAAAGGAATACCTCGATTTTATCGGCGGCATTGCCGTCTGCAGCCTGGGCCACAGTCATCCGAAAGTCGTTGAGGCGATACGGAGCCAGGCTGCGACACTGACCCACGTGTCCAATCTGTACCATATCCCCCCGCAGATTGAACTGGCCCGTCTGCTGGTCGAAAATTCGTTTGCCGACAAGGTATTTTTCTGCAACAGCGGTGCCGAAGCCAACGAAGGGGCCATCAAGCTGGCGAGAAAATACGGCTGTGACGTCCTGGGCGGGAAATACGAAATCATCACCATGGAGAATTCCTTTCACGGACGGACCATCGCGACGATTACGGCCACGGGACAGGAAAAATTCCGGAAGGGATTCGAGCCTCTCCCCGATGGATTCGTCTATGTCCCCTATAACGACCTGGAAGCCATCGAGCAGGCGGTAAACGATAAGACCTGCGCCGTCATGCTTGAACCCATCCAGGCGGAGGGCGGCGTCCGCGTTCCGGATAACCATTACCTGCAAGGAGTCAGGAAGATCTGTAACGACCGGAATCTCCTGATGATTCTGGATGAAGTCCAGGTCGGCATGGGACGGACGGGAAAGCTTTTCGCCTACGAACATGACGGGGTTGTCCCCGATATCATGTCCCTTGCCAAGGCGCTGGGAAACGGATTCCCCGTCGGCGCCATGCTGGCGACGGACCGCGTGGCCTCGGCCTTTGCCCCGGGAAATCATGCCTCGACTTTCGGGGGGAATCCTTTGGCCATGGCAGCCGGCAAAGCCGCTTTCGAGGTCCTGACGCAGGAGGGCATGATCGATCGCGGCGCCCGGGTCGGTCGCTACATGATGGAACGTCTGGAGGAACTCAAGTCAAGGCACCGCTGCATGCAGGAAGTGCGCGGCCGGGGATTGATCGTCGGCGTCGAACTGGACAGGGAGGTCGCCGGGACGGTCGGCCGCTGTATCGAAGCCGGGGTTCTGATCGGTTCCGCGGGAACCCATGTACTGCGTTTCCTTCCCCCGTTGATTGTCGAAGAGCACCACGTGGATCGACTCATTACCACCCTGGACAGGGTTCTGGAGGCCGTATGAAAAAGGATCTGTTGTCGGAGTACGAACTGGATAAAAGCGAATATGACCGGATATTTGAACGGGCCGCGGTCTTAAAGGACATGCATCGGAAGGGTTTTCATCCCCCGACGCTTTCCGGAAAAGTTCTGGGAATGATTTTCGACAAGGCCTCGACGCGCACCCGGCTTTCCTTCGAGGTCGGCATGTATCAACTGGGCGGGATGGCCATGTTCCTGAGCGGACGGGATACCCAGATCGGACGGGGTGAAACCGTTGCGGACACGGCCCGTGTCATGTCCCGTTATCTCGACGGTGTCATGATCCGGACGTTCAGCCAGGACATGGTCGAAGAATTTGCTCATTATGCCTCCATTCCCGTGATAAATGGTTTGACAGATCTCCTGCATCCATGTCAAATACTCACCGATATTTTTACGGTTATCGAGAAAAGGGGTACCTACGAGGGAATGCAGGTTGCCTACGTGGGGGACGGCAACAACGTTGCGAATTCCTGGATCAACGCGGCCGTGAAATTGCCGTTTAGCCTGAGCCTGGCCTGTCCGGAGGGGTACGAGCCCGACAGGGAAATTTTCGACAGGGCGCAAGTTTCGGAAAAGGCCGATGTTCGGCTTTACCGGAATCCTGTCGATGCGGTCCGGGGGGCGGATGTGATCTACACGGATGTCTGGGCCAGCATGGGACAGGAGAGCGAGCAGGAAGAACGGGTACGACATTTCAAAGATTACCAGATTAACGAACAACTGGTTGAGCACGCCGGCAAGGATGCGGTCGTCATGCATTGCCTGCCCGCGCATCGCGGTGAAGAAATTACGGCGGGCGTCATCGACGGTCCCCGGTCGATCATTTTCGACCAGGCGGAAAATCGGCTGCACGTGCAGAAGGCCATCTTGGAAATACTTATGTCAGGAGGAAATGAACAATGAAGGGTGAAGTAAAAAAAGTCGTCCTTGCCTATTCGGGAGGATTGGATACGTCGGTAATCGTGCAATGGCTCCTGGATACCTACGGGTGCGAGGTGATTTGTTACGCTGCCGATGTGGGGCAGAAGGAAGAGTTGGACGGCCTGAAAGAAAAGGCGATCAAGACCGGTGCATCCAAAATCTATATTGACGATCTGCGGGAAGAATTTGCGCGGGACTTCATTTTCCCGGCGCTCCGGGCCAACGCTATCTATGAAGGGGTTTATCTGCTGGGGACGTCACTGGCAAGGCCTTTGATCGCCAAACGGCAGGTGGAGATCGCCGCCCTCGAAGGGGCCGATGCCGTCTGTCATGGTGCGACGGGGAAGGGCAACGATCAGGTGCGTTTCGAACTGACCTACATGGCTTTGAATCCCCATATACGCATTATTTCCGCCTGGAAAGATCCCAACTGGATCTTCGATTCTCGGGAATCCATGTTTAACTATGCGGAAAAGCACAATATCCCCTTACCCATGACGAAGGACAAACCATACAGCGAGGACCGGAATTCCCTCCATATTTCCCATGAGGGAGGCATTCTGGAAGATCCCTGGGCGGAACCGCCGGAAAACATTTTCATTCTGACCGTTTCCCCCGAAGCCGCGCCGGATAAACCGACCTATGTGGAAATCGAATTTGAGAAGGGAAACCCCGTGGCCGTCGATGGGGAAAAACTGAGCCCGGCGAATCTGATGGAGCGGGTCAACAAGCTGGCCGGTGAAAACGGCGTCGGACGCGTGGACTTGGTGGAAAACCGGTTCGTCGGCATGAAGTCAAGGGGCGTCTACGAGACTCCCGGAGGGACGGTTCTGTGGGCGGCGCACCGGGCGCTTGAATCGCTGGTGATGGACCGGGAAGTAATGCTGATGCGCGACTCCCTGATTCCGAAATACGCCCAGCTGGTGTACAACGGCTTCTGGTATGCCCCGGAGATGGAAACACTCCAGAAATACATCGACGCGACGCAGGAAAATGTCACCGGTACGGCGCGCATAAAGCTGTACAAGGGGAATTGCATCGTAGTCGGGCGGAAATCACCTTTCTCCCTGTATCGGGAGGACTTCGCCACCTTCGATCAGGATCAGGTCTACAATCACATGGACGCGACGGGTTTCATCCGCCTCAATGCGCTCCGTCTGAGGATTCAGGCCATGAAGAAGGAAAAAATGAAGTAGGGTAAGAACCGTGGCCTCGTAGAAAGCCAAAGATTTCCTCCCGGGACGGAAATTCCCGTGATGAACTGTATTTCTTCTTGGGGTTCGGGCGGGAGTGTGAAGCGATGATCGGGGACAGATTTCAAATCTGTTCCCGATCTCTTGTCATTCTAAGGCGAGCAGCGACGGAGAATCCCGGGTTTGAAAAGGGAGACTCTTCGCCGGCGCTCAGAGTGACCGCTTGTGGGATTGTCGGGAGTGATTGTGTCTCATATAATGCATGAGTAACCCAATATATTCGGGCGGCAGATGATGAAAGAAAAAGCCAAACCATGGGGTGGACGATTCCAGGAAGCGACGGATAAAAAGGTCGAACTGTTTACCGCATCCATCCACTACGACCGGCGCCTGTACGGTTATGACATTGAGGGAAGCATTGCCCATGCGAAGATGCTGGTTCGCCAGGAGATTCTGACACCAAAAGAGGGCAAGATCATCGTTCGCGGTCTGAAGGACATCCGGAAAGACATCGAGGAGGGGCGCTTTATTTTCTCCCCCGAGGACGAGGATATCCACATGGCCATCGAAAAGGCCCTGACTCAGAAAACGGGAGATGTCGGAGGGAAGCTCCATACGGGACGCAGCCGAAACGACCAGGTGGCCCTGGATGTCCGGATGTACGTGAGGGAAGAGATCAAGGCGGTGGATGCGGCCCTGGGAGCCCTCAAATCCAGCCTGGCCGGCCTGGCCAAGGCGGAGAAGGGCACCATTGTCCCCGGCTACACGCACCTGCAAAAGGCCCAGCCGGTTCTCCTCGGCCATTATTTTCTGGCCTACTGGGAGATGTTCGACCGGGACGCTGAAAGGCTCAGGGATTGCCTCCGCCGGGTGAACCGGATGCCTCTGGGGGCAGCTGCTCTGGCGGGGACATCCATTCCGATCGACCGCGTTTTTGTCGCAAAACTTCTGCGTTTTCCGGCTATCACCGAAAACAGCATGGATACCGTTTCCGACCGGGACTACATTGCGGAAGTCATTTTTGATCTGTCCCTCATTATGATGCATATGAGCCGCCTCTGTGAGGACATGATCCTGTGGTCGACGGACGAATTCAAATACCTGGAAATATCCGATGCTTTCACCACGGGCAGCAGCATCATGCCCCAGAAAAAGAACCCCGACGTGGCGGAGCTTATCCGGGGAAAAACGGGACGGGTTTACGGCGACCTGATGGCGATTCTGACCCTCCTCAAGGGACTGCCCATGACCTATAACCGAGATCTGCAGGAGGACAAGGAACCCCTGTTCGATGCGATCGACACGGCGAAAGCGTCGCTTTGCGTGCTGGCCGATATGCTGAAAAGCGTTACCTTTTATCGGGACAGGATGAAAAAGGAGGCGAGTCTCGGGTTCTCCACGGCTACGGATGTGGCCGAATACCTGGTCGGGTTGGGTGTTCCCTTCCGCGAAGCCCATGGCATTGTCGGCGGACTGGTCTCATACTGTATCAAAAACAAACGGACCCTTTTCGACCTGACTCTGGAGGAATATCGGAGCTTTTATCCCGGTTTCGGCGAAGATATTTACGACGTCATCACCGTAGAGCATTCCGTTAACGCGAGAAAAAGCGCCGGAGGAACGGCGGAAGTGAACGTTGCAAAAAGACTTTCAGATATTGAGGACGCATGAAGAAGATAACCCTGCTCCCGGCTGTAGTGATTTCTCTTTTTCTTATCTTGACATGCTTGTCCGGTTGCGGCAAAACCGGAGATCCGCGGCCGCCGGAGACGGCGGTGGTCGTGGCCGATGAAGCGCCTCAGAC
>CAZIPU010000117.1:0-7208 GCA_964541005.1 uncultured Syntrophales bacterium
GCGAAGGATCTCTATCTTCCGGCCCACCGGGATCCTTCGGCGCTAAAACACCCATGCATGACGAAAATCGTTCCTTCCAATCCTTGATGTCCCGCATGGCGCGTTCCGCATAGTGCATTCCCCGGTATCTTCTGGCAATCTTTCTCTTCTCCAGGGGCGTGAACAACCCATAATTCACATTCATGGGTTGAAATGAAGGCGTATCGGAACGGGTAATGTAATGAATCAGGGCGCCCATGGCCGTGGTTGGAGGCGGTGGGGGCAATTCTTTACCCGAAAGGGAAGCTGAAACGAAGATTCCGGCGAGCAGGCCGGAGGCCGCCGATTCGACATACCCTTCCACGCCGGTGATCTGGCCGGCAAAAAAGACACGCGTATCCGTTTTTACCCGCAAATTATGATCCAGAATATGCGGGGAATGGATGTAAGTGTTGCGATGAATGCTTCCGTAGCGGGCAAATTCTGCGTTTTCCAGCCCCGGGATCGTCCGGAAAATACGGCGCTGTTCCGGATAGGTCATCTTGGTCTGGAAGCCGACCAGGTTGAAAAGGCTTCCCTCGGTATTTTCCCGCCGCAACTGGACCACGGCATAGGGCGTTTCACCCGTTTTCGGATCGGTCAGTCCGACCGGCTTCATGGGACCGAACAGGAGGGTGTTTTCACCCCGTTGTGCCATGACTTCGATGGGCAGGCAGCCTTCGAAGCACTTCATGTCCTCGAAGGATTTCAGGGCGACCGTTTCCGCCGACAGGAGTTCTTCGCGGAACCTCCGGTATGCCTCCTCCGTCAGGGGGCAGTTCAGGTAATCTCCTGCGCCGTAATCGTAACGGGATGCGTAAAACACCTTATCGTAGCCGATGGCTTCTCCGTCAACAATAGGCGAGATCGCATCGTAAAAATGAAGGTAGTCACTTCCGGTCAATCCGGCAATCTCTCGGGACAGACCCTCCGAAGTCAGGGGACCGGAGGCCACGATGACGATGCCCCTTGCGGGAATGGAAAGTATTTCTTCGCGGATCAACGTGAACTCAGGCTGTGAGAGCAGGGCTTCTTCGATGAAGCGGGCGAATTTTACCCTGTCTACCGCCAGGGCGCTGCCGGCGGGTACACGTGTGGCATCGGCCGCTTTCATGATCAGCGAATCGTGGAGCCGCATCTCTGCTTTCAGCAGGCCGACGGCATTTTCGACTTGATTGGATCGCAACGAATTGCTGCAGACCAGTTCGCCCAGGGACGGCATTCTGTGGGCGGGCGAAAACCGTTTCGGTTTCATTTCATACAGGACAACCCGGTACCCACAAGATAAAAGCTGCCACGCCGCCTCGCAGCCGGCAAGTCCCCCGCCGATAATGGTGACGGCATCATCGCGATCAGGGGAAGATACGTTGGCATGCATGGATCACTCTGTTTTCGGCTTGTCCGACAGGGAAGAACTCTTTTTCATGTTGACGATGGTTTTGCATTCCGGGTATCCGGAGCAACCCAGGAATTTTCCGAAACGGCCGGAGCGGATAATCATGGGCTTCCCGCAATTCGGGCAGACGACATCGGGGGCGATTTCCTGAGGTTCATTCTTTTTAACCGCGCCGCTGTTCCCCCTGATCTTGACGATATGGTCACAGGCGGGGTAACCGGAACAGCCCCAGAAGGCCCCGAACCTCCCGCGCTTCTTAATCATCTTCGCGCCGCATTTCTCACAGACCATTTCCTCATCGGCTTCAACAGGCGTCACCTTGATCAGGCCGTTTTCGTCATAGGTGAAGTTAAGAATATTCTTGCAGGCGGGATAGGCAGGGCAGCCGAGAAAAGGACCGAATTTCCCTTTCTTCACGACCATTTTCCGGCCGCACAACTCGCAGGAAATGTCGGTTTCCTTCGGGGTCTCCTTTTCCCTGCCGCTGAGGTCACTTGTGTTCTTGCATTCAGGATAACCGGAACAGGCGAGAAACATACCGTTTTTCCCCCATTTCTTGACCATCGGCTTACCGCATTTATCACACAGCAGGTCGGTCGGTTCCGCTTCTTTTTTGACGTTTCTCATGTGCACCTTGGCCTGGTCCAATTCCCCTTTGAAAGAACCGTAAAATGCGTTGAGTGCCGCGAGGCGATTCTGAGCGCCTTCCGCGATCTGGTCCAACTGGGTTTCCAGAGATGCCGTGAATTCGATATTGAGGATGCGGGGGAAATTTTTAACCAGGAGTTCCGTGATGAGGATGCCCAGTTCCGTAGGATGAAACTTCCCTTCTTTCAGCGTGACATAATCTCTTTCCTGGATCGTCGAGAGGATCGTTGCATAGGTGCTGGGTCTGCCGATACCGTTTTCCTCCAGTTCACGGACCAGGGACGCTTCCGAAAAACGCGGCGGCGGCTGGGTGAATTTCTGCTCGGGTTTGAGGGCCTGGAGGTGCACGGTTTCCCCCTCCGAAACCAGGGGAAGCGTCTTTTCACCGCTTCCATTTTCGTCCTCGCCGCTTTCCTCTTTCTTCTCCGAGTAGAGGATCGAAAAGCCGGGGAAAATGAGGGTTGAACCCTGGGCGCGGAAAAGGCAATTGTGGGCGCCGATATCGATCGTCGTCTGGGCGGAAATGACCGGATTCATCTGGCAGGCGACAAAACGGTTCCAGATGAGCTGATACAGCTTGAACTGATCGTCCGTCAGGTGGGGGCGGATGTCCTGGGGCCGGTAATCCATCGATGACGGCCGGATGGCTTCATGGGCATCCTGGGCCCGATCCGAGGTCTTGAAAACGCGGCTCTTGGCGGGCAGGTATTCGGGAGCATAATTTTCGCCGATAAAATTTCGCACGGCCTTAACGGCGTCATCCGAAATGCGCACGGAATCGGTTCTCATGTAGGTAATCAAACCGACGGAGCCCTCTTTTCCCAGATCGATCCCCTCGTAAAGTTTCTGTGCCACGGACATCGTTTTTTTCGCGGAGAAGCGAAACCAGCGCGACGCCTCCTGCTGGAGCTTGCTGGTCGTAAAAGGCGGAGGGGGCTGCCGTTTAACCTCTTTTTTCTCGATTTTATTTATGACATAGGGAGTATTCCTGAGAATCTCAAGCAACGCATTAACTTGATCTTCGTTCGAAAGCTTTGCTTTCTTACCGTCAATTTTCGTGAGGCGGGCCTCGAATGTCTGCGGGGTTTGTCCCTTCAGCACGGCCGTCAGATTCCAGTATTCCTCGCTGACAAAATTCCTGATTTCCTCTTCGCGGTCGCAGATGATCCGGACCGCCACCGACTGAACCCGTCCGGCACTGAGGCCCCTCTTGACCTTGTCCCACAGGATGGGGCTGATCTGGTAACCCACGAGGCGATCCAGGATTCTGCGTGTCTGCTGGGCTTCATACTTGTTGAAATCGAGGCGGGTCGGATTTTCAAGGGCCGAGACAACCGTTCCCTTTGTCAAATCATTGAATAAAACACGATAAATGGGCTTTTTATCCAGGCCTATTTCCTCGGCGATGTGCCAGGCGATGGCTTCCCCCTCCCGGTCGGGGTCCGGGGCCAGGTAGATACCGTCCGATTGACTGGCCGCCCGCTTGATTTCGGACAGGACCTTTTTTTTGGTCTCCATGACCTGGTAGGTGGGAGAAAAATCCTTTTCAATATCGATGCCCAAGGCACTTTTAGGCAGGTCCTTCACGTGTCCGACGGAAGCCATGACCTGGAAATCCGGCCCCAGGAACTTCTTGATGGTTTTGACCTTGGCAGGCGATTCTACAATAATCAGGGAAGAGGCCATTTTTACTCCTTCAACATGTATTTCGATCCGGGCATTTTTTGAATACAACCCTTCATTTCAAGCGTCATCAGAATGGGCTGTATCGTCCGGCAAGGCATGCCCGACAGGTATATCAACTCATCGACATCGATGGGCGAATTTTTGAGATGCGACAGAACTGATTTTTCATCCGCGTTCAGTTCCATAGTGGGATGGATTTTCTGTGGTGCTTCATTATTATATTGTTCCGGATACACGGGAGCCGGGAAAACAGGACGTGTCCCATCGAGATGGCATTGTATTTCATCAAGGATATCGTTCACCGTTTCAACGAGTTTTGCCCCGTCTTTCAACAGCCTGTGCGTTCCTTTCGATCCCGGTGAATCGATTGTGCCCGGAACGGCAAAAACCTCCCGCCCCTGTTCGAGGGCCAATCTTGCCGTGATCAGGGACCCGCTTCTCTCGCTTGCCTCCACGACGACAACGCCCAGGGAAATGCCGCTGATGATTCGGTTTCTTGCCGGGAAATTGCCGCGCCGCGGGGGCGTTCCGATGGGGTATTCCGTGACCAGGGCGCCGTGCTCGATGATGCTTTTGCTCAACGACAGGTTTTCCGGCGGATAAACGGCATCCAGGCCATTCCCCAGAACCGCGATGGTACGCCCTTTACCGGAGATGGCTCCCCGGTGGGCGGCCGAGTCGATTCCCCGCGCCATGCCGCTCACCACCGTTATGCCGTGCAAAGCCAATTCCCGGCAAAGTTTTTCCGTAACGAACATGCCGTATGTGCCGGCCATTCTTGACCCGACAACGGCGATGCATTTTTCGTTTTCAAGTAACGTGCCTTGCGCAAACAGAAGGGCAGGGGCGTTATAAATATGCGATAAAAGAGCGGGATAGCGGGGGTCCTTTCTTGTCAGGATGGCAATGTCAGCCTTTGCAAGGAATTGGAGATCTCTTTCCCGGCGATTCCAGTCACGGTAATCGCGAATCCTCCGGGCAATGGTTTTCCCAATGCCCGGGACGGAACAGAGGGCTTCAAATGATGCCGAAAAGACCTTTCCGGGTTCGCCGAAAGCGTCGATAAGGGCCTGAACACCATTACCTCCCAATCCATCAATGGAGGCCAGGGCAAGCCAATATTTTTTCTCATCTTGATCCATCGGCCTTCCGTTTGGCATGTTGCCTCTGTCATCGGGTAGTGGTAAATATCCTGTCTTTTCTGCGAGGTCAAGTCTTTTAACTGTGAAATCCATTGATTTCAAAAATGCTTTGGTATAGAAATCGCCCAGCGACTTATTGAGGAAGGAAATGCATATCAAATTTTTAAAATATTTTACCTTGATCCTGCTCCTGCTCACCATTGATGCGCTTTATTCAGCCGAAAAAATCCATGCAGAAACAAACGGCATAAAGAAGGCCACATCCTTGCATGCGAAGTCTCCCGCGGTATTGCCGTCCCTTGTTATTTCACATCGGGAAATCGATCTGGGAACCATATCCACGGGCCGGGAAAAAGAAGGGTCCTTTTCGGTTAAAAACATCGGATCCGACTCCCTGGCATGGACCATCCCGACACCGGAAGAATGGTTCCCCCTGGACAAGACCGAGTTGCTCGGCATTTCCGTCAGAAACGAGGAAATGGTCCATTTTCGCGTCAGTGCCATTAAGAAAGAAGACGATTCCCCGGGTGCAAATGGAGGAGAGGCACATCTTCCGGTCCAGTTGATTCTGGATAACAGGTCGAACCGCCTGACCTGCGTGCGGGAGCTTGCAGTGGGTGATCACCGGATTGCGATTAAAATTCAGACGCCCGGCGGGATGCAGAGGACCGTCTTCATCAAATTCAATCTTCTTGCGGAAATGGAAGACGTTTCCATTTCCGTCAATCCGTCGCGCCTGGATTTCGGCGCGATCAAGCCGGGAGACTCCGTTACCCGAAGAATGCGCCTGACGAACAAAAGCCAGGGTATGGTCAAATGGAAGGCAAAACGGGACGTTACGACAGGCGCTGCACCGGGGATCTATCCGCATCGCTATATCAGTTTTCTGAACGACGATGCAGCAGGCAAGGGCATATACGACATTCCCCCGCGCCTGGAAAAAACGTTGCAATTGTGGGGTACATGGAAGGAATACCAGGGCTATCCTGCACTCAGCGGCAAATGCATTCTAAAAATGGAATTCTGGGGCAGCGCTGTTTCCCTTTTCGTCAACAAACGCAACAGTACCGGACAGTTCTCCATTTACATAGACAACACCCTGATCAAATCCTATGAATTGAGAGACTCTGTCGAAGACAACGCGTCTTACGAAATTCCGGTTTCTGAAGGTTTTTTTGAAGCAAATCATATTTTAACGCTTGTCCTGAATGGGAGCGGAGCCGCCATTGAAGGCGTCCAGATCAAAAGACAGGATGTCCTGGAAGGGAATCGAAACTGGCTGACCATTTTCCCGGAAAGCGGTTTCACATTGAAAGAAACGGATTACATCAACGTTACCTTGAATCCGGTACAGTCCACCAATCCGGGGGTTTATTCGAATCTGGTCCATATCACGTCCAACAACGGCAATATCGATGTCCCCGTGTCCTATGAAATCGTGCAGGATATTCCGGTAAAAAATATCGACATTTACCGGTATTACAAGGCCCCCTATTATCTTTATATCTCTGACCTTCCTTCGGAAGAATTGAGACTGACATCCAAGGGTTTCATCAAGCAGGGTTTGGCATTCAGCCTCTTTCAGCCCGGCACACTGGGGACTGTTCCTTTCCACCGGTGGTATAATCCCAAAATTATTAATCAATTCTACTCATACGACATCAGAAAAGGAAACTCCCTTTTGGGATACATTTACGAAGGGGCGGTCGGCAATATCGCCACGACAAGATTAAAGGGTACACGGGAGCTTTACCGCTGGTTTAATCCAAAAACCAGACAGCATTTTTTTACATTGGATCCTAAAGGAGAGGGGATGAGCAGAAAGGGCTATATCTTCGATGGAATAGCCGGATATATAAAGTGAGGCCGGTTTCTGATTTATGTCTTGACAAATAACACCAAAGAAGCTATTAAACGCTGCCATTTTGATAAGCATGAAACATGAACATGCGCCAGTAGCTCAGCTGGATAGAGCAACGGACTTCTAATCCGTAGGTCCCGGGTTCGAATCCCTGCTGGCGTACCAGATCAATATGGTGGGTGTAGCTCAGCTGGTTAGAGTGCCGGGTTGTGGCCCCGGAGGTCGAGGGTTCAAATCCCTTCACTCACCCCATATTTAGTTCTTTAGTAAAGGTAATAAAAGCGCCCGTAGCTCAGTTGGATAGAGTCGCAGACTTCGAATCTGTTGGTCGTACGTTCAAGTCGTACCGGGCGCGCCATATACGTGAAGAATATTTGTGGGCCCTTAGCTCAGCAGGTAGAGCAACTGACTCTTAATCAGTAGGTTGTCGGTTCGATCCCGACAGGGCTCACCAAAA
>CAZIPU010000118.1:0-7105 GCA_964541005.1 uncultured Syntrophales bacterium
CTCCCGACCGGCTGGGGATCCATGTCCATAACGATTGCGGCCTGGCGGTCGCCAATTCCGTCGCCGCGGCCCGGGCAGGGGTCAGGATGGTCCAGGGGACCATCAACGGTTATGGCGAACGCTGCGGAAACGCGGACCTGATTCCCATCATCGCCAACCTGCAGGTCAAGCTGGGTATGAAGTGCCTCCCGGAAAATTCCGTCCGGCATCTGACCGGCCTGTCGAACTTCATCAGCGAAGTGGCAAACGTCCCCATCCTCAATTCGCGGCCTTTCGTGGGGAAAAGCGCCTTCGCCCACAAGGGGGGCGTTCATGTGAGCGCCATTATCAAGAATGCCGCCGCTTACGAACACATCAAGCCCGAACGGGTCGGAAACATGCAGCGGGTCCTCGTATCGGATCTGTCCGGAAAGAGCAACATCGAATACAAGGCCCGTGAGCTGGGAGTCAATCTCGGTCTGGATGAGGGCATGAGCCGGAAAATCGTCCAGAAGATCAAGGAGATGGAAGACAAGGGCTATCAGTTCGACGCTGCCGACGGGTCCCTGGCCCTCCTGATGAAAAAGGCCACGGGAGAGTTCGAGGAACCCTTCACTCTGGAATGTTTCCACGTCATCACCTCCCAGACCTCGACCAATCCGGCCATGTCCCAGGCGACGATCAAGATATCCGTCGGCGGCGAGGTGGAAATCACCGCCGCGGAAGGAAACGGCCCCATCAACGCCCTCGACTTCGCCCTGAGAAAGGCCCTGACCACGTTCTACCCGGAAATCAGCGAGATGCAGCTCGTCGACTTCCGGGTCAGGATTCTCGAGGGCAGCGCCGGCACAGGTGCCATGGTACGGGTGCTCCTGGACTCCCGGGATGAAACCGACTTCTGGAGCACGATCGGTGTATCCTCGAACGTTATCGAGGCCAGCTGGCACGCCCTCGTCGACAGTATCCAGTACAAACTGAGCAAGGATCGATTGAACAAGAATATTAAGGCGAATGAGGTACTTCAACAGACAGGAGAAAAATAGAAGAGTAGCATAGGATCTTTCCATTCGGAGCATTGCAGGAAGGAATATTTTCTGTTATAGGTAACGTGGGAGTCTGAAAGTGAAGGGATTGCCTTCATAGGGCTCAAGAATGGCGGTTTATGTTAGTTTCCCTGCATCACCAGAACCCCCAGATGCGCTGGATCAAGAAAGCAGTTGAAATTCTGCGGCAGGGGGGCATTATCATCTATCCGACGGATACGGTTTATGGCCTCGGATGTGATTTATTCAATAAAAAAGGCATTGAAAAAATATACGATATAAAAAAAAGAGATCGTAAGCAGCCTCTGAGCTTTATCTGCTCCGACTTGAAGGACATCAGTCAGTATGCCCAGGTATCGGATTATGCTTATAAAGTCATGAAAAGGCTTCTGCCCGGTCCCTACACCTTCATCCTCAAGGCGTCACGGCTCGTCCCTAAAATCATCATCCCCAAAAGACAGACCACCGGTATCCGCGTCCCCGACAACCCTATCTGCATGGCCCTGATTGCCGAACTGGGACACCCGATTATCAGTACAAGCGTCAAGGATAGCCGTGGGGACGTCATGACCGATCCGGAAGAAATGGAAAGAAACTATCACCATGTCGTCGACATGGTCCTCGACGGAGGAATCTCCTCCACGACACCGTCCACCGTGCTGAACCTGGTCGATGACGTCGTCGAGATCATCAGAATCGGAAAAGGCGACGTAACCGCCTTTCAATAAAACAGATTTTGCCGGGCAACGGGGAGATTCCGGCTCACGGCAAAAGGACAAGGACAAATATGAAACACCACATGTTGGTCAACGCGGTCCATCAGGAACAGAAACGGATGGCCACGGTTGACGAGAACGGCAAACTTCTGGAATTCAACATCCAGATGTCGGCCAGAGAACCCATCACCGGGAACATCTACAAAGGGGTCGTCCTGAAAATTGAGCGCGGACTTCAGGCGGCATTTGTCAACTACGGCGCCCAGAGGGACGGCTTTCTGCCCCTAAGGGACGTCAACCTCGCCTTGATTTCAGGAGAGACCGAATCCGCGCAGGGACGCCCTGCGTTGAAGGTCGGACAGGAGCTCCTGATTCAGGTGGTCCGTGAGGAAATCGGCAACAAGGGTGCGTTGCTGACGGGCTACATCTCCCTGCCCGGCCGGTACCTGGTTTTGCTTCCCTATAAGGAAAGCAGCGGCGTTTCGAGGAAAATCGAGGATGAGGAAGACCGCAAGCACCTGAAGGAGCTGGTCGCCCAGGTCAAGATCGAAGAAAATATGGGTTTTATCATCCGCACCGCGGGTTACAACAGGACCAGGCAGGAACTGTCGAGAGACTACAACCTCCTTTTCCGGCTCTGGCAGGATATCACGAAGACGGCCGAGTCGGTTGCCGCACCGGCTCTCATCTACCAGGAAAGCGATTTCGGTGTCCGCACCCTGCGGGATTATTTCACCCCGGAAATCGAGGAAATCCTGGTGGATAACGTCGAAACCTTCCGGAAAATGCGGTCTTACTGCAAGGCCGTGGCCCCGAGAAACGTCCGGATAATCAAGTACTACAAGGAAAAAGTACCCCTTTTCGACAAGTTCAATCTCGAAGAGCAGATCCGGATCATTTATCAGGAACGGGTCAACCTGAAATCGGGGGGTTATATCATCATCAATCCCACGGAGGCGATGATCACGATCGACGTCAATTCAGGACGGGCCTCCAACAAGAGGAACGTCGAGGAGACGGCGTTCAACACCAATATCGAAGCATCAGAAGAGATTGCGCGGCAGCTTCGGCTCCGGGACCTCGGGGGACTGATCGTTATCGATTTTATCGATATGATCGACAAAAAACATCAGAACGAGGTGGAAAAGGCCTTCAAGAAAGCCTTGAGCCTCGACCGGTCACGGATTCAGCTCTCGAAGATCTCCAAATTCGGGCTCCTTGAACTGTCGAGACAGAAAAAACAATCCACGATCCAGGAGATCAGTTACACGACCTGCCCGTTCTGCAACGGAAGCGGTGTACGGCCCTCCCTCGAATACACGGCTTTAAGCGCCTTCCGGAAGCTGGAATCCCAGGCGGTGAAGGGTCATGCAGTGGAAATGAGGGTCTGCCTGCCCCACGAGGTGGCCGACTACCTGCTCAACCAGAAGCGCACCGAACTCTGCCGCCTGGAAAACGACTACGGTCTGATCATTCACATTTCAGGCAGCGGCGGGATGAACTGGGATGACGTATCGATCACGGCCACAAAACGGGATATGTCGCCGGAGCAGACCGCGATGCCGGAGATGCCGGAGGCGAAACCGGCCGACAAGGCTCCTAAAAATAAAAACAAAAAAATGCCCCACGGGAAGTCACCCGCGCCGGCAAAGCCTCCGGAGACGTCACCGCCGCTTCAGGCAGCGGAGGCGGAATCGGTTGCGGCCGTTTCCGAGACCATCGGCACACCGGAAGCCCCGGCTGAAGCGGTGAAAAAGAAATCACGCCGGCGTACCCGCAGAAGAAGAAAGAAACCCACGGATCATCCGGCCGCGGAAGTCCGGATAGAGGAAACACAAAGTGCCGCAGCAATACCCGTTCCGATTTCTCTCGGTCAGGGGATAACCAGCCGGGAGGTCTTCGTGACTTCGGTCCCGGAAACCGTCATGGAAGAAGCAACCCGGCAAGGCGAGGCGGCACCATCCGAAACCGAAGGAACCGCCACCGAGGAGAGCGAGGATTTAAGAAAAACATAAAGCACGTCAGGTGCCTTCCCCCCTTAACAGCAAGGGGGCATTCCCTTAAGCAAGGGAATGCCCCCTTTTTCGTTTTGGCAGCGATGCGGCTCTATTTTCCGAGCGCCTTGGAACGCAATGCGGCTGCTTCCACGGCCTGCATCAGGGTCGCCCTGAATTTCCCCTCTTCGAGGACCTTGAGCCCCGCGATGGTCGTTCCTCCCGGGGAGGTCACCATGTCCTTGAGGGCCGCCGGATGCTTCTGTCCCTGAAGGCACAGCATGGCCGCCCCCAGCATCGTCTGGGAAGCCAGCTTCAGGGCCGTATCCCGGGGCAGCCCCATGAGCACCCCCGCATCGGAAAGGGCCTCGATCATCATGAAGCCGTAGGCGGGCCCGCTGCCGCTCAACCCGGTCACGGCATCCATGAGATCCTCCGTGACGACCACCGAGATCCCGACGGCATCGAATATCTGAAGCGCAACGGTGATATCCTCATCGGTAGCATATCGTCCCCGGGCAAGGGCCGTCGCCCCGTAACCGATGAGGGCGGGCATATTCGGCATGACCCGGACAAGCCGGATTTTCTTCTCCAGGGCCTCTTCAATAAAGGCCGTGGAAATTCCCGCCGCGATGGAAACAACCAGTTGATTTTCTTCAAGGGCATCCCTGATTTCTTCCAGGACCTCCCGCATGTTCTGGGGCTTGACCCCCAGGATCACGACATCCGCCCCGCCCAGGGCGGCCCGGTTGTCCGCCGCAAGGTTTATCCCGTAAGCGGCCTTCAGTTCCTCCAGGCGGCCGGCCACCTTGTCGTAAACGGTGATCGCCTCCGGCGCGATCAGCTTCCGGGACAGGATACCTTCCAGGAGCCCTCCCCCCATCTTACCCGCACCGATCATGGCCATTTTTTTCGCCTGTGACATGTTTTCCTGCCTCCTTGTCATGAATCTACGTGAAAATCCGATATTTTTCCGGCCATGTCAATACGAAATCTCTTGCGGCAAGTATTTTCCGCGGAATGGCCAAAGGTTTGCCCCCTCTTCCCTTGTGTTTACAGGGTCATTTATGGTAGGCAGTTCGGAACGAACGGATACCCGATCCGCATCCGACCGGAACGGGAAAGATAAAACCGGCCATTCAAGGAGGTCCCATGTTCGTATTCGGAAACCTGATCGCCGCATTGGCGAAGATCCTCTACTACATTCTTAATATATATATGTGGATCATTATCATCCGGGCACTTTTGTCCTGGGTGAATCCGGATCCCTATAACCCGATCGTCATGTTCCTGTACCGGATCACCGAGCCCGTCTTATCGTTTGTCAGGCGAAAATTACCCATCGGGTCTTTCGGCATCGATTTTTCACCCCTGGTTGTCATTCTGGTTATCTGGCTCCTCCAGGAATTTCTCGTCCGCACCCTGATGGAGTTGAGCCTCAGGTTCCACTGAAAACAATACCATTGTGCAAGAGGGCTCCAGAAAAATGCTGCCTCTGAAAGAAAGTCCAAACGGCGTCACTTTTTCCATCCAGGTCGTGCCGCGTGCTTCAAAATGCGAAGTCACGGGCATCGTGAACGATGCCCTCAAAATCCGGCTCACGGCACCGCCCGTGGATGGAAAGGCAAACGAAGCATGCCTGCGTTACCTGTCCGACCTGCTCGGCGTGGCCAGGAACCGCCTCATCATCGTCTCGGGACAAACATCCCGTAGGAAGAGCATCCTCGTCTCCGGCATGGGTCGGAAAGAGCTGGAGGAAATCCTGTCCGGTATCATTCCACCCGACCGGGCACCGGAACTTTTCGACAGCGTGACGCAATAGGATCGTTGACCTTGAAAGAAACCGAACACGCGAGAGTTGCAAAAGCCGCCGGGGTGGTGGGAATGGCCACCATGCTGAGCCGCATTTTCGGATTTATCCGCGACGTTGTCGTGGCGGCATTCTTCGGCGCTGCCGCCGCAACCGACGCCTTCTTTGTCGCCTTCCGGATACCCAATCTCCTGAGGCGCCTTCTGGGGGAGGGCTCCCTCACGGTCGCCTTCGTCCCGGTTTTTACGGAATACCTGACCAGGAAGACAAAAGCGGAGGCCGCGGAGCTGGCGAATGTCGTCTTTACGATCCTGTCGATCATCCTGGTTGTCGTTTCCCTGCTCGGCGTGCTCTTTTCCCCCCTGATTGTGTTGATCATGGCCCCGGGATTCTCCAACCTGCCCTACCAATTCGAGCTGGCGGTCTTTCTGACCCGGCTCATGTTTCCCTATATCTTTTTCATTTCCCTGGTTGCCCTGTGCATGGGTATTCTCAATTCTCTGCGGCATTTCGCCGCACCAGCCCTGTCGCCGGTCATTTTGAATATCTGCATGATTATCGCAACCCTTCTGCTCCACTCGTTTTTCGCCGAACCCATCATTGCGCTGGCCATCGGCGTCATGGCGGGCGGCGTTCTGCAGCTGGCCATGCAATGGCCCTTTCTGATCAAGATGGGCATCCGGTTGAAACCCAACTTTAATTTCCGGCACCCCGGCCTCCGCCAGATGGGCAGGCTGCTGGTCCCGACCCTGATCGGCTCGGCGGTCTATCAGCTCAACATTTTCATCGGGACCATCCTCGCCTCACTGCTACCCAAGGGAAGCGTTTCATACCTGTACTACGCCGACCGGATCGTGGAACTGCCTCTTGGCGTTTTCGCCATCGCTGTCGGAACCGCAACCCTCCCCAGCCTGTCCGAGCAGGTTTCAAGGGGTTCTTTTGAAGACCTGAAAAAGACGCTGTCCTTTTCACTCCGTCTCATTTTGTTTGTTGCGATTCCGGCGACCGTGGCCATCATCCTTCTCCGGGAACCCATCATCTCGGTTTTATTCCAGCGGGGGGCCTTCAGTGCATCGTCGGCGATCCTCACCGCCCAGGCACTCCTGTACTACACGCTGGGCCTCTGGGCCTTCTCCGTTATCCGGGTGATCGATGCCGCCTTTTTCGCCCTCCAGGACCGGAAATCCCCCCTGAAAGCCGCCTTCGTCGCCCTTTTCGTCAACATCGCCATGAGCGTCATCCTCATGTATCCTCTCAAGCACGGCGGATTGGCCCTGGCCACATCGATTGCCTCGGCGGTCAACGTCCTCATGCTTTCCGTCGTTTTATGGAAGAAGATCGGCCCCTTCCTGGATCGCGATTTTTACCGATCCTTGAACAAGGTCCTGATTTCCTCCATCGCGATGGGGGCGTCCATTTATCTCATCGGTTTCTTCCTGCCCTGGGAGATAAAAGGCTCCCTGTACACCAGGGGTGTCTATCTGGTTGCCTGCATCGGTACGGGCATTGCCGTCTTTTTTGCCGCTTCCGTCATAACCCGGAATCCGGAACTGCTGGTCTTCC
>CAZIPU010000119.1:0-3041 GCA_964541005.1 uncultured Syntrophales bacterium
GGGGGCCGACCCTGTTGAATGAAAAATTAAAAGAATTGAATGTCTCGATTCAATGAAATGAAAGAAACTGATTGCGTATGGGCAGCATTTCGATCGGGCAACGCAGTGTCGATGAAGTTCCTTTTCCCCGGTTTGTATTCCTATTGCCCGGCCAGGCGTTCGATGGCGCTCCTGAATTTGGAAAGCATGACCCGCCGTTCATCGTCCGTCACGTAAGGAACGGCGGTGAAATAATTATGGCCGGCCATCTCCATACCGCAGAACTGGAAGATACCGACATCCGTCAGGTTATGCATGCTCTGGAACACACCGTACTCGGTGTTGGTTTCCTCGTCGGCTCCCGTCGTGTTGACGATATAGACTTTCTTGTTTGCCAGAAGTCCCCGGGGACCGGCCTCATCGACCGTGTAGGCAAACCCGAAAGAAAAGACCCGATCAATGTAACCTTTCAAGATGGCGGGCATGCCGGACCACCAGACGGGGTAGACGAAGATCATTGCATCGGCCCAACGAATGAGGTCCTGTTCGGCTTTGATATCCGCCGGGGGTGTGCCTTTTTCCAGGGCTTCGATATCCGCGCCGGTCAGAACCGGGTTGAAGTGAATGCCATACAGGTCACGCACATTAACGTTGTTTGATGCGCTCAGGGTGCCGGTCAGAATGTCGAGAAGCGCACGGTTGAAGCTGGATGGGTTAAAGTGACCGTAAACGATAAGATAATTCATGCTGCCGCTCCTTTTTGCGGTCTTTTGTCCGCCGCCTGACACGAACCCGAACTGTATGTGCCCGACAGGGGGATCCCTCGTCAGGTCATGCCGGGGTCAGTTCAATTTCTGGTTGGCTGTCTTGTTTTGGCTCCGGGTTTCGTTAACCTTATTGAGAACGTCTTCGAGAATGCTTCCCCGTTCGATGGGGTAAAAGTTGTTGGACATGTGGTAAAGGATGTTGCCATCCTTGTCATACCCCGAGAATTCAGGGTGGGTAAACATGTGCTGGTCGCATTCGAGGACGAAGATGTTGATCTCGTAGTCGAGTTTCTCCGCCAGACGGGTCAGTTCAAGGGGGGAGATGTCCATGTAATTCAACCTTTCCTTTCTTCCCCGCTCCGTAAAAACGGTCTTGATCGATACGCTGACCCTCTTTCCATCTAAGACCATGAAATTCTGATCGAAGAAGTACGTCCCAAAATCATCGCTTCTGGCCTGCACCCAGTCATACTGCCCCATTTTTCCCAGCATTCGGTTTCTCCTTTTTATTGCCCCCTTTGAATTTGCCTCAATTGCGGATTTCGACTCAGTTAAAAAAATCAAGATCTTTTGACACGCCAACGCAAAGGAAGTGATCTCAACAAAAAATGTTTCGGATGATTCCTATTATATCTTCCGGGGGCTGTCAAGGACTATGGAGAGGCTTATCCGGTGAGAAGGGCGATGACTTCGATATGCGCGGTCTGGGGAAACATGTCCAGCGGCTGGAGTGATTCCAGTCGGAAACCGCCGTTGCAAAGAAGGCGGACATCCCTGGCCTGGGTCGCGGGATTACAGGAGACATAGACGATTCTTTTGGGATGCAGGCGAATGATCAGATCCGGCAGATTTCTTTCACAGCCGACCCGCGGCGGATCGATGACAAGGACATCCACAGGACGCCCGGTGTCTAAAAAGATTTTTTCCAAAATATCGCCCACATCGCCATGCGATAAGGAGACATTGCCACAACCGTAACGTCTCAGGTTTTCCCCGGCCGCCCGAATCGCCCGGGCGTTTCCCTCTATTCCATGGATCGTTCCGGCCAGAGGCGCAAGAAAGAGACCGAATAAACCGGCGCCGCAGAAACCGTCAATGACGGATTCTCCTCCTTTCAGATCGGCGGCTGCCACAACCTGATCGATCATTTCCTCGATAAGATACTGATTTGCCTGGAAGAATCCATCATGGGGTGCCGTCATCCGTTTGTTTTTGACCGTTCTGGTAATAAAAGGTGCCGTCTGCGAATCAAAGCCCTTTTCATCATCCTCTGCGGACCAGAGTGTCACGCGATCGGTGGGGGGCGTCCACTTCCCGCTCCGGAGAGCCCCCTTCAATTCTCCGTAAAGACGGTTGAGCCGATCATCGGCGATTTCACACCGTTCTATCTCCACGATCCGGTTGCTTGCCCCGGACATGAAACCCATCACAGGTCTTTTCCCTTTCGGGTACGCCACATGAAAATCCGCCTTTATCCGGTAGTGATAGGGGTCAGGTGAGGCCAGTATGGGCCGCAGCGGCGGATCGGGAAATTTGCCGATCCGCTGGTAGGCATCCTTGACCTGCTTTTCCTTCAGCACGAGTTGATGTTCGTAGCCGATGTGCTGATAGCAACAGCCGCCGCAATGTGTGTAATCGGCGCAACGGGGTTTTTCGCGGTGGGATGACGGTGTAAGGATTTCTTTCAGCACACCCTTGGCGTAGCGTTTCCGAACTTCGACAAGCTCGATCCTGACGATGTCTCCATCCACCGTATAGGGAACGAAGACAACCATGTCGTCCAGGCGGCCGATTCCGTCGCCGCCGAAGGCCACGTTTTCGATCCGGATTTCCGGGACATCTCCCGCTTTCAAGCGTCTCTCCTCGTGCAGCGATTTGAAACGGCCATCCCATATTTCCGTTTCAGCCATTTTTCTTTACAAACCCGGGGAATCTTGATAACAATCCGCCACATAAAAGAGGCCTTTGGGTTTCTCCCTCCATTGCATTATCAGGGACCACCCTATCTCACTTTCGTATCATGGGGAAGACCAAAAAGTGCCGCAGAAGGATTTTAAGTGACAGATAAGAACATAACCAGACTCCTATTCCGGAACAAGGAGATTTTGCTTGTCGGAACAGCCCATGTATCCAGGGAGAGCGCCGATCTGGTCGAACGGACGATCCTGGAGGAAAAACCCGATACCATCTGCGTGGAGTTGTGCCAGGACCGTCTGGATGCGATCCGGCAACAGGACCGCTGGCATGAGATGGACATCATGAAGGTCGTCCGGGACAAGCGGACCTCCCTGCTTC
>CAZIPU010000119.1:3141-7063 GCA_964541005.1 uncultured Syntrophales bacterium
TGGCATGAGATGGACATCATGAAGGTCGTCCGGGACAAGCGGACCTCCCTGCTTCTGGCCCAGTTGCTCATGGCCTCGTTTCAGAAAAAAATGGCCCAGAAGTTCCAGATTCAGCCGGGAGAGGAAATGCGCCGGGCGGTGCGCCTGTCTGAAGAGACGGGGGCCAGGCTCGTCCTGGCGGATCGATCGATCCGGGTGACCCTGCTGCGAGCCTGGAGAAAGATGGGATTCTGGAGCAAGATCAGGGTTTTGCCGGAAATGATCCTGTCTCTTTTTGTCAGTGATGAGATCACGGAAGAAGATATCGAGAAACTCAAGGAACAGGATGTTTTGGAGATTGCCCTGAAATCTCTCGGGGAGCGCTTGCCTGCCCTGAAGAGCACCCTGATCGACGAAAGGGACCTGTTTCTGGCCCGCATGATCGGGGAAGCCGAGGGTAAGAAAATCGTCGCTGTTGTCGGTGCCGGCCATGTCCCGGGAATACAGGTACATCTGGGGCAGGATATTGATATGGACGGGTTGAACCGGATTCCTCCCAAAGGCGTCCTGGCCCGGGCCGCCGGCTGGTTTTTTTCTCTGGCGATTATTTCTCTTTTTCTCGCAGGTTTTTATTTTTCCGGGGGGCGCGCCAGCATCAACATGATCCTGTCCTGGTCCATGATCACGGCGACCTGTGCGGCGGCGGGTGCCCTGATACTTTTGTCCCATCCCCTGACGATCCTTGCCTCCGCTGTTTCGGCACCCATCGCGACCCTCCATCCCCTGATCGCCACGGGTTGGGTGGCCGGATTGACGGAAGCGGCGATCCGCAAGCCCCAGGTGAAGGATTTTCTGAATCTGACGGAAGACATCACGAGTATCCGGGGTTTCTTTCGCAACAAGATTACCAGAATTCTGATCATCGTTGCCTTTGTCAATATGACGACATCTTTGGGTACCTTTGTGGCCATCCCCGTGATGATGAGATATTTTTGATTTTGAAAGGAGATTTCCTTGAGTCCGACGGGAACACGCGGCATTTTATGTCCCCGCTGCCGGAAATTCATCAGTGCCGATGAATCCGAGTGCCCCTATTGCGGCCTTCGCCGGCCCGGTGCCCAGCGAGCCCTGCAAAGCGGCCTTTCTTTTCTCTTCTCCGTCGATTTGATCAAGGTCATCATTTCCGTCAACGCGGTTCTGTTTATCCTTTCCCTGTTGATCAACCCGACATCCCTGGGTTTGTCCATGAACCCGCTTACGCTTCTATCTCCTTCCGACAGGAGCCTCATGATCATGGGTGCGACGGGAACCTGGCCGATCAACACCTACGGCAGTTGGTGGACCCTCGTTTCCGCATCCTATCTGCACGGGGGAGTCCTTCACATTTTCTTTAACATGGTGGCCCTGATGCAGTTGGGGCCCTTTGTCCTTTCGGCATTCGGTTCTTACCGCTTTATTCTGCTCTATACGGTAACCGGAATCGGCGGTTTTTTGCTGTCCTACCTGGCGGGCATTCCCTTTACCATCGGCGCCTCGGCAAGCATCTGCGGTCTCATCGGGGCGATTCTCTATTACGGGAAGAGCCGGGGGGGATTTTTCGGTGATCTTATATACCGGCAGGCGATGGGGTGGACCGTCGGTCTTGTTCTTTTTGGTTTACTGATTCCCGGGATCAACAATTGGGCTCATGGCGGAGGTCTGCTGTCGGGCCTGCTGACCGGCTACCTGGTTGGATACGACGAAAGGAATCAGGAAAACGGCGTTCATCGTACCCTTGGAATTTTGTCGCTCCTGACGACGGTTCTGATTCTGTGCTGGGTCCTTGTTCGTACTTTCTATGTCCTCCTTTTTTTGTAAATATTTCAAGTCAATGAATATACTGATTAATATCCGACTTGGATGCATATGTCCGGGACGGATGGATTGACTTTTAAACGGTGCTATTATAAATTGCGTCAATTTGTAATTCATTTGCGGGAGTTTCCTTGATGCCTCTGTCGAAAACGCTTCTCCAGAATAAACAAATATTTCTTGCCTATAATCAGTTCCGAAAGGATATTTTCCAGCACCTTGCACCCAAGGAAAGTGAGGTCATCCTGTTCCTTGTTCCCTGGCTTCTGAGTGTCAATCATCCTGATTTCCCCGGCTACGTTCCGGACCTGGAAAAGCCCTTCCGCGTTTTCGACATTGAACAGAACAAGGAGATCAAGAAACGGGAAGCTTCCTTCAAAAAACGGTTCAAATGCTACGAGCAGGGGCCGATGATCCGATATGCAACCGAATACTGTGAAATCGAAGGGATTTACACTATCGGGAGTCTTGGTACGATCAGCCAGACTTCCCATTCGGACTGCGACCTGTGGATCTGTCTCGACCGGGCGAAGTACAGCGTCGGCCAGTTGGATCACCTGTCCCAGAAGGTGAGTCTGGTTAAGGATTGGCTCGACACGACCATCAAAATGCCCGTCTATTTTTTTATCAGCGATATCAGGGATATCAGGGAATGCAATTTCGGCAGTGTGGATGAAGAGAGTTGCGGAACCACGCAGCGGAACGTTCTCAAGGAAGAATTTTACCGCACCTCCATTGTCGTCTGTGGGAAGGTGCCTTTCTGGTGGGTTTATTTTAACCCCGAAGAACCGCAGACCTACGATCAGGCCCTGAAGGAATACATGGATCCCCAATTCGGTCAGGACGATTGCGTGGATTTGGGGAATCTCGAAGCCATTGACCGGAGCGAATATTTTGGGGCCGCCCTCTGGCAATTCAACAAGGCCCTTACCCATCCCCTGAAATCCATTATCAAGATGCTTCTCCTGGCGGTACAGTTGGAACAACCGCGTGAGGCCCTGTTCTGTCACCGATTCCGCGACCTGATCCTGTCCGGCGGCGATAAGGGATTCATCGATCCCAGCATGTTTACCCTGGACGAGGTATTGGGTTACTTCGAAAAGGAAAATCATCCGGATTTTGAATTTCTGAAGAGATGCTTTTACCTGCGGTATGAGATCAAGCTCATGTCCGGAAAATTGACCATCAAGGAAGAACTGGCGGCGGCGTTGTTCCGGAAATACAAGATTGACCGGGAAGACCTGTATGAGCTCAACCGTTTTGAATCCTGGAGTTTTCACGCCCAGCAGGAATTCGGCACGAAGATTCTCACCCTTCTGCTGGAGCTCTACAAGGATATTTCAACCATCGCCCAAAACGTGTCCGGCCTGATTGCTCCTCAGGATCTGACCATCATCGGGAGAAAACTTGCTTCGAGCCTGGCCAGAAAAGAGGGAAAAGTCCCGATTGTGCACAAGCCCATCGACAATTTAAATGTTCCCGATTTGATTTTCCGGTTTGAGGCGCACAAGTGGCGTGTTTCGGCATCGCATGACACCAGTACGATCATTGTGGAAAGTGCCGATGTCGTGTTCTGTATTGCCTATTTGGTCTGGAACGATCTTTTTCAAGCCGGGAATGTCAGGATGTTGCCGAACCCTACTTCCATTACCATGCAGGAGATCCTAAATGTTGCCCGGATCATACGGGAAAAGTTCGGATTTTATAATATTACCACCGTCGACTTTCAGAATTTCCTCCAACCGGAACGAATCATCCGGATCCTGATCGTGGTGGATTTCGAATCACCCCGGGAATCGGAGGATAAAACCAATTATCGCGTCATCATGGAAAATAACTGGAGCGAGTTGCTCATCCGGCATTTCAAGTCGACGAGAACGCTGATCGCTTTCCTGGGAGAAAAAGCCGACATCGCCCGGGATGTCGAAAAACATTATTACATCCAGCGCAACAGCCTCAACTACGAGAAAATCATCGAACGAACCAAGAAAATGGTCGCGCAGATTCTCAGTGGAACGAAAGCCTGACGGCGTGGGAAAACCTTCCGCAGTTCCATCCTTCTTATTGACCTCGTTATTCATTTCATAAAGCC
>CAZIPU010000120.1:0-6986 GCA_964541005.1 uncultured Syntrophales bacterium
TGTTTTTGCAGAGATGAAGAATGGTCTCCGTATCCGCCTTCGAGCCTTTACCCTGAACGATTTTTTGGAGAAGCTTTTTAATCGCCCGGGAACCTTCCCGACAGGGCGTACACTGACCACAGGATTCGTGGGCGTAGAATTCCATGGTCCGTAAAGTCAATTCAGGAATGGAAACCGTATCGTTGATCACCATGATGCCCCCGGACCCCAGCATCGTTCCCGCCTTGACACAGGCGTCATAATCCATGTCCAATCCCGCGATTTCGTCCGCCCGGAGAATGGGCACCGAAAGGCCGCCGACAATCACCGCCTTCAGGGTGCCTTTTACGCCGCCTGCCGCCTGGAGGATTTTCTCCAAGGGGGTGCCGAGAGGGAATTCATAGGTGCCCGGTTTATTGACATGGCCGCTTACCCCGTAAATTTTGGGACCGTAATTTCCGGGCGTGCCGATTTTTTTGAATTCCTCGGAACCAAGCGCAACGATAAAAGGAACGATCGAGAGGGTTTCGACATTGTTGATGATGGTCGGACAGCCGTATAAACCGCTGTTGGCAGGAAACGGCGGTTTCTTCCTCGGATAACCCCGTTTCCCTTCCAACGATTCGATGAGGGCCGTCTCATCTCCGCAGACATACGAGCCGGCACCCTTGTGAACGATAATGTCCACATGCTTCAGATAACCCGCCGCGACGGCTTCCTTGAGGGCTTCCTCCAGGATTCCGGCTATCCACCGGAATTCACCCCTGATGTAGATAAAGGCTTTCTTTGCCCCGATGGCGTAGGCGCTGATGGCAATACCTTCGATCAGCAGATGAGGATCGTACTCCATAATCTGGCGATCCTTGAACGTCCCCGGTTCCCCTTCATCGGCGTTGCAAACCAGGTAGACCGGCCGTGGATCTCCCTTGGGAAGAAAACCCCACTTCACTCCCGCCGGAAACCCGGCGCCGCCGCGCCCCTTGAGTGAGGCCTCCTTCACCATGGCCGCAACGTTTTCCGCAGGCATCGACAAAGCTTTTTCCAGAGCCTGGTAACCGCCGTTTTCCTTGTAGATTCCGATTTGGCAGGCATTCTTCCTGCCCCTGTTTTTAAGCAGCATGCCGCATTCGCTGCCGAAGAAAGAGGTTTTGTCCGGTTCAGGCATGACACCCCGGGATAAGGATGCCAGCAGCTGATCCGTTTTCTCAATGGTCATGTTTTCGTAGTACGTGTCGTTGACCTGTATGACCGGACACGTACCGCACGAACCCAGATCCTGAACCGCCGACAACGTGAACAGTCCGTCGGCGGTCGTTTCCCCTTCCTTGATCCCCAGTTTCTGCTTCAGATGAGACAGAATCTCATCGGCGCCACACAGAAATCCGGGAACATTGGTGTCAACCTGGAGGTGATACTTGCCGACAGGTTGAAGATTAAACATCGTGTAGTACGACGCGACCCCATAGACCTTGCTTTCCGCCGCCCCCAGATACTTCGCGACATCGCAGATGGCTTCGGACGACAGATAATTGTTGTTCCGTCGCTGCACCATGTCCAGAGCGGGCAGCATTGCCGAACCGGCCGCCGGGTATTGTGCCATCACGTCCCTGATTTCATTTCCCAAGCTTTTTTCCATACGCCATTCCCCTTTGAAATATTGATAATCAAAACAGTCCTTGTCCGATCAGACCGTGGACATCGCTGCGTTACAAACCATAAGAATAATCAGAAACCGAATCTTTTTAGTTATATCAGCCCTTCCTGACAGGACATGGCAAAAGGAAATCCTACGGATGTTCCTTTTATCAGTAGGTTTTGAGATGACTGCCAGGTCTGAAATGCGATTCTATCGCCAAACGCTTTGAGATTTAGTTTAACTTTTCCGGGTGTGGCGACACCTTGCTGGAAATTACCGGGCTTGTCAAGAATAATTTGTAGGAATATGTAGCTATAAGTAATTATAACAAATATTAATGCCTTATGATGGGATGTCGTTGTCCCTACAATTATCATTGACGGCGCAGAGGGATCTTGCTAAGCATTCATCATGATTGAAATATTAAGCAGACGGGCTTGAATCCCGTCATGCCCCTCTGCCGAAGAACAAAAAGGCCACCGACGGCAAGAGAAACGACAGACACATTTCGCCGTAAGGGTTGACCATCCGGTGTCCGTGAATGAAATCATTTCATGCAGTGGTTACGTTAAGATACAAACAGTGAGATGAGAAAAAACCTACATTCCTTTTGGTTTAATATTTCTCCCTGGGTCATTCTGGGTACCCTGATCATCCTTGCGCCGATGTTGACCATCATGACCATTCAGGGGGTGGATCGTCAGAAATCCTTTGTTTCCGAACTGCTCCGGGAAAAGGGCTTTGCCATGATCCGCGCCTTCGAGGCGGGCACAAGAACGGGCCTGGGTACGGTATGGAGTCCCTTTCAACTGCAGAAATTTCTTATCGAGAGCTCCGTCCAGTCCGCCGATATCGATTATATGGTTATCACAGACCTGGATGGGACCATCATCGCCGACAGCGACCCGTCCGTAATCGGCGAAAAATACGGGCTCAATCTGCCCCTGAAAAAAATTGCCGGAGAGAACGCTCCCGGATGGCGGCAGTTCGTCCGTTCCGATGGCGCCGACACCTTTGAAGTCTACAAAGCCCTGTCCACCGAAAATATCGTGATCCCCGGTCGGCATATGTCCGGAGACGGGAAAACGCCTGCCGTCATTCTGTTCATTGGCCTGGATACGGGACCGTTGGCGGAAACAAGGAATGCCGATGTACGCCACACGATCTGGATGGGTATCTTCTTATTTTTCCTGGGCTTTTCCGGCATTATTTCCCTGATTCTCGCCCAGGCCTACCGGTCTTCCGAATCGTCCCTGGCACGCATGAAAGTGCTTTCAGGAACAATTATCGATAAAATGCCCATGGGGCTTTTACTTCTCGATTCTCAGAAAAATCTGACGGCGATCAACCGGGCCGGCGAGAACCTTCTGGCGATCAAGCCAACGGACTTTCTGGGTAAGCCGGTAATGAATCGTCTTCCCATACCCTGGCAGGATTTAATCATTGAACTGGACCGCACCGGTGTCTCCGCCGAAAAAGAAATGGACTGCGTGATCGAACCGGGCAAAACGATTTCCCTGGATATGGTCGCAACAACCCTTTACCAGGAACAGGGTGACTTTATCGGCTACCTGTTCCTTTTTCGCGATATGACCGAAATGATCCACCTGAGAAAAGAAATGGCACGAAACCAGCGTCTCGCCTCCCTGGGCAGCCTGGCAGCGGGAATCGCCCATGAAATCAGGAATCCCCTGAGTTCCATCAAGGGATTCGCCACCTATTTTAAGGAGAAGTACCGGGATAAACCGGAAGATGGGGAAATTGCCGACATCCTTATCGAGGAGGTGGAACGGTTGAACCGGGTCATCGGTCAGCTCCTCGATTTCGCCCGGCCGATGACCATGAACCGGCAGCAACGTTCCCTGCGCGCACTGGTTGATCACACCCTGAAAATGATCGAAAATCAGGCAAGGACAAAGGCTATCCGCATCGAGAAAGATCTGAAGGGGGGAAACCCGTTCGCTTCGATTGACGAGGACAGAATGGCCCAGGTTCTGCTCAACCTGTACCTGAACGCCTTCGATGCCATGACGCCGGGCGGTACCCTCAAGCTTTCCCTGTCATCTCCGGGAAAAGGAATGGCGCAAATCTCCATATCGGATACGGGCCGGGGAATCCGTAAGCAAGACCTGCCCCATGTCTATGATCCCTATTTTACGACCAAACCATCCGGTACCGGACTCGGCCTGGCCATCGTCCACCGGATTATCGAGGCACACGACGGCCGCATCGGTATCTCCAGCGAAGAAGGAAAAGGGACAACCGTCACCATCCTTCTTCCCTCTGAGAAACCATCGGAATCAAGCTGACAAGAAAGGAAAGAGTTTCATGAAAAATACCGTTTTGATCTGCGACGACGACCGGGCACACCGCACCATGCTCCGGGCGCTTTTGGCGGGATGGGGATACGACATCACCGAAGCTGCGGACGGAAGCGAAGCGATTGAACGGGTTCACGCACAGGCATTTGATCTGATCCTCATGGACATTCGCATGATCAACGTCTCCGGTCTGGAAGCCCTCGAAAAAATCAAAGCCTACAATCCCGCAATTCCCATCATCATTATGACTGCTTTCGCCTCCGTGGAAACCGCCGTGGAGGCGTTGAAAGGCGGGGCTTACGATTACCTGACGAAACCGCTGGATTTCGACGAATTGAAAATCACGATGAAGCGGGCCATGGATCATGCCAACCTCAAGAAAGAGAACCGCATTCTGAAGGACAGTCTTTCCAACCGGTTCGACCGCAGAGACATCATCGGTCGCAGCGCCGTCATGGCATCTCTTCTGGACACGGTCGCCCACATCGCCACGTCCGATGCGACCGTTCTCATCTCAGGGGAGTCGGGAACGGGAAAGGAAGTGATTGCCGCCGCCATCCACTTCAACAGCCGCCGCCGTGAAGGGCCTTTCATTCGAATCAATTGTGCCGCCATCACGGAAACCCTTCTTGAATCGGAACTCTTCGGACATGAAAAGGGGGCGTTCACGGGCGCCGACCGCAAGCGGGACGGCAAGTTCCGCCAGGCCGACGGGGGCACGCTCTTTCTCGACGAAGTCAGTGAAATGTCGCCGGGCATGCAGGTCAAACTCCTGCGCGCGCTCCAGGAAAGGGAAATCACCCCGGTGGGTGCGGACCGGGTCATCACCGTGGATGTGCGGGTCATTACGGCAACGAACAAGGATCTGCTCCGGGAAACCCGGGAGGGGCGCTTCCGGGAAGACCTCTACTACCGGCTGAACGTTGTCGCCCTGACCGTGCCTCCCCTTCGGGACCGCCGGGAAGACATCCCCCTGCTGGCCCATCATTTCCTCGTCCTGTTTGCCGAGAAAAACCGGAAAACCATTAAGGGCTTCACCCCGCGGGCGATGGACCAACTCCTCAAGTACGATTGGCCGGGAAATGTGCGGGAACTGATGAATGCCGTGGAGCGGGGCGTCGTTCTGACAAGGACGGATTATCTTGACGTTGAGGACATGCCCCTGATTCACGAACCGTCCCCATCCGGGATTACTGAGCGGACTGAAGAAATTTCACCGGCCGGAGCGCCTTCCCTGGAGGAGGTCGAAAAACAGACCATCCTGAAAACCCTCGATGCCGTGCAGGGGAATAAAAGCGAGGCCTCCCGGCGCCTGGGGATCACCCGGCGAACCCTGCATCAGAAACTGAAAAAGTACGGACTGATGTGAGCCACCGTTACCCGTGCTTGTGCATGGCGATCCAGTCTTTTTCATCCACCATCAAGCTCTGGGCTTCCGCCTCCCGGCAGGAAATGCATGTCATGAACTGCGCCAGGGGTTGGCCGGCCTTCCGGCTCAAATACGCCAGTTGTGCCAGGGGCGCGAATCGCCGCCCGCAAATCCGGCAGGCCGCCATTTCAAAGACACGCTCCCAGATGACACGCCGATTTTCATCCCCGTAGGGCTCCATCCGGATGTATCCCGTCGGGCAGACAAAGGCACAGGCTCCGCAGCAGATACAGGACTCGCCGATATAACCGATCCGGGGCGGCTCTCCCGGATGGTCCGGACCCCGGTCTTCAAAGCGGAGGGCGTTGACCTCCACCACCTCCTGACAGGTTCGTACGCACATGCCGCAGAGAATGCAGTCGTGAGCGTCTTCCTTTGATTTTTCCACCTTGACGCCGTGCTTCTCCGCCGTATCCCGGATCAACTTTGTACCTGGGTACTTGAAGTATAGGAGCTCCGCCGCCATTTTCCGGCTTTTCCGGATCTCCGGGGAGTCGGTCCGAACCAACATCCCGGGTCCGATCTCCGTGTTGCAGGATGTGGTCAGCTCCCATTTTTTACCCCTTTTGACTTCGACCGTGCAAAGACGGCAGGCCCCGAAGGGCGAAAGACTTTCATGAAAACAGAGCGTCGGAATCGGAATATGAAGTTTGCCCGCCACGGACAGAATCGTCGTTCCCTTCTTCGCCTCCACGGATTGCCCATCAATTTGGATGCGGATCATTTTCCCCTCCCCTGTGTTGTTTCCTGCCGGGACTTGTCCACTTCCCACACCATCAGCCGGTAACAGCGGAGACAGCGCCGGGCTTCCTCCATCGCCTCCGCCTGTGTAAATCCCCGCTCCACTTCCGCGAAATCGCCCAACCTGTCACGGCCTTCCAAGAAAGGTGCTTTGACAACCCGACTTTCGGGAAAAAAATAGTTGCCTCTTTGCGAAGCCGTTTCGATGCCGTCGAAAACCCTTGTTTCGTGGAAATCCTTTTCCTGAAGATAGGCATCGATGCTCCGGGCCGCCCGATTGCCCATATCGAGGGCCTCGATGAGTGTAGCCGGGCCGGTGACACAATCTCCGCCGGCGAACACACCCTCTTTATTCGTACTGCACGTTACGGGGTCCACGAGGATCTTGCCGCCCTGGGCCAGGAGCTTTCTTTCTTTTTCCGTCATGAAGGATGTATCGATTTCCTGGCCGACAGCCGCAATGACCATATCCGCCTTCAGGGTGAAGTTGGAGCCCTCGATAGGGATGGGCTTCCGGCGGCCGCTGCCGTCGGGTGCGCCCAGCTTCATTCTGATGCATTCCAGTCCCTCGATGCGTCCCCATTTACAAACCACCCGCAGAGGCGCCGTGAGATAACGGATTTTCACCCCCTCCTTCAGGGCCTCATCAACCTCTTCCGGCAGGGCCGGCATCTCCGCCCGCGAACGGCGGTAGAGAATTTCAACACGGCGGCAACCGAGACGGAGACAACTTCTGGCACAGTCGACGGCGACGTTTCCCCCGCCCAGAATGAAGACCTTATCCACCGGCTTGATGCTCGAACGCCATTTCGGTATTTCCCGCAGGAAATCAATCCCTTGTTCGAATCCCTCTACGATCTCGTTTTCCCCCGCCAGGCCG
>CAZIPU010000121.1:0-6944 GCA_964541005.1 uncultured Syntrophales bacterium
CACCAGTACATGAACCAGCACTACAACCTGGACAATTCCGACTACGGAGACATGGCTTTGAAAGTCAAGCTGATTGCCATCGACGAAATGCGCCACTCCGAGATGTTCGCCGAACGGATCAAGGAACTGGGCGGTGAGCCGACGACGGAGGCGGCGGCGAAGTCGGTAAAGGGGCAGAAGGTGGACGTCGTTTTTTCCTTCGACGCCGAACTGGAAGACGACACGATCGACCAGTACAATGGTTTTCTGGCCATCTGCCGTGACAACGGCGACAGTATCAGCGCCAAACTCTTCGAAACCATCATCGACGAAGAGCAGATCCACTACAATTATTTCGATAATGTCTCCGAACACATCGCGACTCTCGGCGCGGTTTACCTGGCACAGGTGGCGGGCACCCCAGCCGATACGGGCACACCCGCCCGGGGATTCATCGCGGCGCAAAGCGGCGCAGGTGCTTAAAATGCCTTTCAACGGGCAGTCGAGGGAGCCCTTGCCTGCCCGTTTTTTCCGGCGGGACAAAACCGTATCCGGCCGCCGTGTTATTCTCCGGACGGATCGATATGTCGACGATTCAGATCGATGATACGTATCTGCACTATGAAATCACGGGGCAGGGCGAAACGCTGCTGTTCATCCACGGCCTGGGATCCAGCAGCCGGGACTGGCAGCCGCAGGTCGACTTTTTCTCCCGGCGTTTCCGTGTTGTCGTCTTCGACATCCGAGGACACGGCCAGTCCGGGCGTCCCCCTGGTCCATACAGCATTCCACGGTTTGCCGCCGATACGGCAAAACTGATCCGGTCGCTGCGTGTCCCGCCCGTCCACGTCGTGGGACTGTCCCTGGGAGGCATGATCGCCTTTCAACTGGCCGTCGATGATCCGCAACTGTTGAAAAGCATGGTCATCGTGAACGCCGGCCCGGAGTTCGTCCCCCGGACTTTCAGGGAATACCGCATCGCGTTTCTGCACTTTGCCGTGGTGCATTTCTTCGGCATGCGTAAGATGGGAGAAATCCTTGCCCGCCAGCTCTTCCCGAAGGCAAAACACGCCGCAATCAGAAAAACTCTCGTTGAAAGATGGGCGGAAAACGACCGGAAGGCATACGAGCAGTCCATGCGGGCCATCCTGGGCTGGAGCGTGGCAAACCGGATCGGCTGCATCCGGATACCGACCCTGGTCGTCGCCTCGGATCACGATTACACGCCCCTTTCCGCCAAGGAAGCTTTCGTCGCCGGGATGCCCCGGGCTGAACTGGCCGTAATTGCCGACTCACATCACGCGGTGCCCGTCGAATGTCCGGAAGAATTCAATGCGCTTGTGGCGGCTTTTTTGCAACGACAGGTTGAATCGCTGGAAATATGATGTGTTCCACACCCGGCGGGAATTTTTCTTGACAAAAATCCCGTCGACGGTCATGTTCCCCCCGATGGTTGATCGCTTTAACCCGTCAATATCACCTGTTTTCAAAGAAAAAGGCACCGCGCTTGGCATCACGGCAGTAACGCGACATAAAAGTTCTTACGGGGGGATGATCCTATGATTTCCAGTAAATTGACGTTCATGGCTTTGTTCGGATTGTTATTGGTTCTTTTCATATCTCTTTGCCACCCGAATGTCAGCCTGGGGGGAGACTTCTACCGCTGGGTTGATGAAGACGGCGTGTCCCACTACTCGGATGCCCCCCCGGCCACCCCGTCCTCAAACGGGAAAAACATACCGGTCAAAACGCTGCGTCAGCATGCCTTACCCGGCGGCCAGTACCAGGAATTTGTCATTCCCTTCGATTCCATTGGTCAGGGCATGCTGGTCAATGTCATGATCAACAATTATATTCCGGCCAGGATGCTGGTCGACACGGGGGCTTCGGCCATAAAAATCAACGCAGCTCTTCTGAAAAGACTCAACCAGGATCTTCCTGATGATCGGCGGCGGGGAAAAGTCGTCACGGCGGCCGGCATGGCAAACGCGGAAGAAGTCTTTATCGAAAAAATTGATGTCGGAGGTGCCGTTAAAGAAAATGTTCAGGCGTTTTTCATGCATGAAGCCTATGATAACGCCGATTTCGACGGTCTCCTCGGCATGAGTTTCCTGTCCGATTTCCAAATGACCGTCGACTACAAGAACAACCAGATTCACCTGAAACGATAAGCGGAATTGGAACAACGTTTCTCTCTCCGACAGGAGCTTCCTCGCCGGTCCGGTCAAAATAACCGGGCCATCTGTCTTTTCTATTGACACTAGCCCGTTCATAAACCATCATCACGGCATCACTTCCCCTGGAGGAACATCATGAACGGCGCAGAAGCCCTGCTCAATACCGCTGCAGCAGCAGACATCGAGGTCTGCTTTGCCAATGCCGGAACAACGGAAATGTCCGTCGTCACCGCCTTCGATTCCAATTCCCGGATCAAACCCATCCTCGGCCTGTTTGAAGGGGTCTGCACCGGCGCGGCGGACGGTTACGGCCGGATGAAGGAAAAGCCCGCTCTGACCCTGCTGCACCTGGGCCCGGGGATGGCCAATGGGATTGCCAATTTACACAATGCACGGCGGGCCCGCAGTCCCTTTTTTATGGTCATCGGCGAACATGCCTCCTGGCACCTCAAGGCCGATCCCCTGCTGAACATGAACATCGCGGGCCTGTGCGCAACCTTTTCCGGCTGGCAGCGCACATCCGAATCGGTCTCCGCCATCCCCGCCGACGCCGCCGACGCCATCGCCGCCTGCCGCTATGGTCAGGTGGCGAGCCTGATCATTCCCAGCGATTACCTCTGGACGGAATACCAGGGCGCCCCGGTCACGGTACCGTCATTTTCTCCCGACCCCATAAACCCGGAACGCATTGAGGCAGCGGGAAGGATGCTCCTGTCCGGAAAGAAAACCGCCCTCATCATGAACGGAAAGGCCCTGCTCGGCCGCGGCCTTGCGGCAGCAGCCCGGATCCGGGCAAAAACAGGCTGCGACCTTTTTAGCGTCACCTTTCCCAGCCGTATCGAACGGGGTGCGGGCCGCGTCTCCGTCGCCCGGATCCCCTATTTTCCGGATCACGCCAGGACGCTCCTGGCCCCTTACGAGGCGGCCCTTTTTTCCGGTACCGATGAACCGGCCACATTTTTCGGTTACGAAGGACAGCCCAGTTATTTCATGGGACCGGCGGTGCAGCGGCTCCGCCTCGACGGCGACCGGCAGGACGCCGGCCTGGCCATGGAAGCCCTGGCAGATGCCCTGGATGCCCCTTCCGAAGGGGCCCTGGAAGGGGTTTCAGCCCCTTACCGGCGCCCGGAGCTTCCAATGGGAAAACTGACACCGGAAAAGGTCTGCCTTGTTGTGGCAGCCCTGCAGCCGGAAGACGCCATCGTCGTCGATGAAGGACTGACCTCGACCACGGCCTACGCCCCCCTGGGTGCCACCGTCGCCCCCCACAGCCTGCTTTACCTGACGGGAGGCGCCATCGGGCAGGGCATGCCCTGCGCAACCGGCGCGGCCGTCGCCTGCCCGGAGCGGCCCGTCATCAACATCCAGGCCGACGGCTCCGGCATGTACACTCTCCAGTCCCTGTGGACACAGGCCCGGGAAGCACTCAACGTCAAGACGCTCATCTGCGCCAACCGCAGCTATCACATCATCCGTCTGGAACTGGACCGGGCGGGTTATACCGAACCGGGGGCGCGTTCCCTGTCGCTGATCGATCTGGGAAATCCGAACCTGGACTGGGTCAGTTTAGGGAAGGGAATGGGCGTGCCGGGTGTGTCCGTCGACACGGCGGAAGACCTCGTCCGGGAGCTGAAAATCGCCCTGGCCGAACCGGGTCCACGCCTGATTGAGATGATTCTGTAGCGGAATGTGCTACCCCCGGTCCGGATGCCGTATCACGACATCTGATGCCGGTTTTGGGCCATCTGGAACGAAATGAAGAATCCCGGATCCCCTCCGAAAGGAATGGGAAAGTCCGGGGTGCCTTGATTGTTGATGATGCCGTCACTCACGGCGGTCAGTCCACAACCCAGTTCTTCTGATAGACCCTGATCCTCTTTGCGTCGAAAGTCAGGTCCTCTTTGCGCGGGATCCTCACCACGTAGGTTTTCCATTCCGGGTTTTCCAGCGTGTTCCCCCGAATCCAGACGTTGAAGTCCTTCAACTGGGCGTATGTGATGCCCTGGCTTTTGGCGAATTCCGCCCAGTCATCGACGGGACCGGCTACGGACACCTCAGTAAATCCGATGGACGGATAAAGATGCTCCCGCTTGATGTAAAAACCGTATTTCTGCGGTTGGCGAAGAATCTCCTTGATGGCCAGAATACGGAAAACATAACGGCTGGTTTCATCGAACACCAGCATGTCGAAAAAGTTACCCGCCTGCTGCATGGCCTGTTCGCTGCCGATGCGCCGCATTCCTGCGTTGTATGACGCCGCCACGGTCGGCCAGTCGCCGAACCGGTCATAGGCATCTTTCAGGTAACGGCAGGCCGCAACGGTGGATTTTTCGATGTGGTAGCGTTCATCGATGCCGTTGGAGACTTCCAGCCCGTATTGCCTGGCCGTTTCGGGCATAAACTGCCAGAAACCCGCCGCTTTGGCCGATGAATAAGCCCGGGTATTGAAATTGCTCTCCACCAGGGCCAGGTACTTGAAATCGTCCGGTATGCCGTTTTGTTCGAGAATCGGTTCGATGACCGGGAAATACAGATTGGCCCGCTTGATCGTCACGATAGTGGAGGCGTAGGCATAGGTAAAGGCCATCTGCTCGCGGTCATAGCGCTCCCGCATGTCGTAACGGTTCAGGGGAATGAAGGTCCCGGCAAACGCCACCTTTTCCGGAATGTCCAGGGAAACGGTCGGGAGCGGTTCACCCTGCTCCTGACCGCGACAATCGGCCGGATAAAACGTAAAGGATGCCATCACCACGAAAACAGACATGAAAAAAAATGCCGAAAGACTCACGCGAAACCGATTGATAAAAAAAGACATGTGCTTGAATACTCCAGGATAAATAAAATGACCGTCTCGAACGTTCCCTCACGCGAAGATCCGGGACGGCCAGACTATATCCGGAGGAAACCTCGCGTGTCAATGGAATAGTCCCCCGGGAAAAAGCCTGGGATGTCTTAACAAAATTCCAGTTCCTTGAATATCTTGATCGTAAATGGTGAAATGTGCGAACTCAAATATCTTTACTTCTTTTGACTGCTTTCCATAATAACGATGACCTGTTCGCTGCCGATCGAGAACCCTTCGTTGACATACCCCCGGACAGTTGCCTCCGTTCCCTCTCTGGGAAGAATCCGGTCCGTAATCACGAATATTTCACCTGTCTTATCCTTTATTTTAAAACCTTTTATGATGAAAATATTCAGGTTTTCCGTGACCACGCCGTTTACCTTGACCAATTTACCCTCGTAATCTCTTGGATTCTTCAGAATAGAACCGATGGGGGTCGCAAAGAACCCCTCGCCACAGCCAAGAAGAATGATGACCAATAGAAAGACAATGATTCTGGATCTTTGCATGATGAACGCCACCGATTTGAGCGAATAATGTTCCCGTTTTGTTGATTTCGAAAAGAGGGCCTCTATTCCGTCAGTTAAGAGAGGGAAGGTGACAGGGATTCTCCCTGGGACCCTCTCTCTCCGATTTGCTGTTCACAATCCATAAACGGCCCTGTTACGGGATAAGCGTTGTTTTTCTGTTTATCGGCCCAGGATTTGATTCTTCAGGAAATCCAGTCCCTGGTCAAGGAGCCCTCCCTCCGGCACTTTTCCCTCCGGTGTAAGCCCGTCAATGACTTTCGGCAGCATGGCGGCAAGTCCGCTCGAAACATCCGCCCCTGAAATACCCAGCTTTTGCGCAATATCCTGGATGATGTTGCCGCCAAAAGCCTGCTCCATCTGCTGACCGGAAACCGGCTGATTTTCACCGGTGCTGATCCATGAAGACATCGCATCGCCCAGACCCTGGCTGTTGAATTTTTCCACGAGGCCTGTGAGCCCGCCCGTGCCGGGGCTGTTGATCAGGCCCATTATCTGATCCATCAGGCCTTCCTGTCCCGATTCGCCGGGGGTTGCCCCTCCCACCGCCTTTGTAATCTCGTCCAAAAGTCCCATCACAACCTCCATTTCCCGACGATGCAAAAGCCCGTCATTTCATTCCAGTTAACTGGTTTCACCGAATCCGACACAAAATCACCCTTCTGTTCCGACTGATGGGGGGTATCTCGTCGATCCGGTTATTTACTCGCGCCTTTCACCTCAACGGCCGTCGCCTTCATGGTATACTCGATGGTCACTTTGGACCCGACTTTGAGGTTTCCCTTCACCTTGGTTGCGGCATCCTTGAGGATTTCCCATTTCTCTTTGCCCTTCTGCACGACAATCACATCACTCCTGATTTCCAGAACCGGTCCCGTCACCTGATAGGTTTTCGGACCCGCGGCAAAAACCAGAGACGACCAGAGAAACATCATGCAAACAAGAACCATTAAACTTTTCTTCATACGAACCTCCTTTGCTTGATTGGAATTTTCAGAGACCTAATCCGGTTTTACCAAAATCCGGGAACAACAATACAACTTATTTGGATTTTGGAAAATGCAAATTTTTAATTGCACGCCGCTTCGCTCTTCAAACAGCGATGGCGTTTTTAATGCACCAGAACCCCTTTCACCCATTCCAGGTTGACCAGGGCGGCCAGGTAATCGCGCCGGGCCTTGGCCAGGTTGGCCTTGGCGGAATTCAGGTTGAAGATGGCGTCGTCGACATCCAGCTTGATCTTGACGCCGTATTCATAGCCCTTTTCAGCCATGACCAGAAGCCTGTCCGCCTGGGTGACGGTACTGGAGAGCGCCTTCAGGATTTCACCGGCTTCCCGGACCGCGTTGATCGCATCCCGGACCTGGAGGGCAATCTCGTCCTGCAGTTTCGATTCTTCAATACGCAGCGACGCCG
>CAZIPU010000122.1:0-6894 GCA_964541005.1 uncultured Syntrophales bacterium
AACCGCCAAAAGAGTCATAAAAATCAATAGGCAAGGCGAACATTTTTTGCTATTGGAAAACAAGAATACATGGGAATCAGGAGGAAAGAGAGAAATATGGGAGACAAAGCGTTGTTGATTGTCGACGGGAAAACCTACGAACTCCCCATCGTTGTCGGAACGGAGGGCGAAAGGGCCATCGATATTTCCCGCCTGCTTAAAGATACGGGGCTCATTACCATGGATCCCGGTTTCGTCAATACGGGCAGTTGCCGGAGTTCAATCACCTTTATGGATGGAGACAAGGGCATCCTGCGCCACCGGGGGATCCCCATCGAACAGTTGGCGGAACACTCCAGTTTTGTGGAAACGGCCTATCTGCTCATCAATGGAGAACTGCCGACGCAGGAAGAACTGTCCAGATTTTCCGGCATGTTGAACGAGCATTCCCTCGTTCACGAGGATATGCGGGCCTTTTTTGAGCATTACCCGAGCCGCGCCCATCCGATGGGAATTTTATCGTCCATGGTCACCGCAATGCGGGCTTTTTACCCGAACCTGAAAGACCGAAGTCAGGAGGAGAACATCACGATTACCTTTGCCCGGCTTATCTCCAAGCTCCGGACCCTGGCGGCCATGTCCTACAATATATCCCGGGGACACAAGGTGACCTATCCGTCGCACCAGTTAAGCTACTGCGCGAATTTTTTGCGGATGATGTTCGATTCTCCCGTGCGTCCTTACGTAATCGACGATGATCTCGTTCGGGCGCTTAACGTTTTCTGGATTCTCCACGCGGATCATGAGCAGAACTGTTCCACTTCGGCGGTCAGGCTCGTCGGAAGCGCCCGGGTCAACCTGTATGCGGCGATTTCCGCCGGTGTCAGCGCCCTCTGGGGCCCTTTGCACGGCGGTGCGAATCAGGCGGTCATCGAGATGCTCCAGGATATCTACAACAGCGGGGGAGATGTGGCACCGTTTATTGTCCGGGCCAAGGATAAAAATGATGAGTTCCGCCTGATGGGATTCGGTCATCGGGTTTACAAGAGCTACGATCCCCGCGCCAAGATCATGGAAGAGATCGTCCACAAGTTGCTGTCGAAGCTGCAGTTGAATGATCCTCTCCTGGACATCGCGAAACGGCTCGAAGAGATCGCCCTGAAGGATTCGTACTTTATTGATCATCAGCTGTACCCCAACGTCGATTTCTACAGCGGCATCGTTTTGAGAGCCATGGGGATTCCCATCAATATGTTTACCGTCATGTTCGCCATCGGGCGTCTTCCGGGCTGGATCAGCCAATGGAAGGAGAGCATCGACGATCCCGACTGGAAGCTCCACCGACCCCGGCAGATCTATATGGGTTTGAACGAACGGGATTATGTCCCCATTGAACACCGCGGTAAGTAGAAGGATTCTATTCAGCGGATATTTTTGCGCTGCACAGCACGCAATAGAGGGGTGATAGGCGGCATCCTTCCCCCCTTGAAAATCGTCCGCTGTTCTGAAAAATTTGACCTTCACCGAAACGGCTCAACAAGGAGGAGCAAAGATGAGAGTCAGGGTTTCCGCCGTTTATGAACAGGCGAAAGAGATTTTATGCATGAAATATGTTTACGGAGGAAAGGAAGTTTTTGCCCTCCCCGGAGGCGGAGTAGACAAGGACATACCCTTTCATGATGCCATAAGGGACGAGTGGAAGGAAGAACTCGGCGTCAAGGTCGAGGTGGGCGATGTCATCATGCTGGGGGAAGCCCCGGGAGACAAACGGCACCCCCAGACCCTGCACGTCATCTTCTGGGCGACGGCAGTCCACGGAACCCCCAAGGTCCGTGCCGACAACACCCGCTCCCTTGATATCGACTGGGTACCTGTGGACAAGCTCAAGGATTGTCCCCTGTACCCCGATGTGGGAAAGCAGCTTTACGATTACTTCCAGAGCGAAAACCGGCGATCCATCGCATTCATCAAAAACTGCATGGAACGGGGGTACTGGTAGGCTCCGGCCGCTGATTTCAGACCGGACGTCATGTATACAGGCAGGCATCGGGTCAGTTTCTTCCGCCGGAAGACGGCCCGATGCCTTTTTTGCGTTGATAAAGATGGAAAATAGTCAGCGAACCATTTTCTGGGGATGGTATGTCGTTTTAGGGGCCTTTCTCGTGCTGGCCATCAACTACGGCGTCCGTTACAGCTTCGGAATCTTCCTGAAGCCCATGGCGGACGAATACGGCTGGTCCAGATCCGTCATTTCCCTGGGAGCCTCCCTTAACATGCTCGTTTATTCCTTCTGCTCCATCTTCGTGGGTAAGATGGTGGACCGGGTTCCCCCGGCGCGTATCATTACAACCGGTTCCCTGATCGTATCGCTGAGTCTTTTCCTGGCGGCTTTCGTTGAGAGCCCTCTGACCTTTTACCTCGCCTATGGTCTTCTCTGTGGAATCGGATCTGCCGGCATGGGCGTTGTGGTCTGTAATTCATCGGTGGCCAAGTGGTTCCAAAAAAGACGGGGCACCGCCGTCGGCCTTGCCGCCATGGGTATCAGCGGTGGGACCATGGCCCTGACGCCGTTGGCCGGCTATATCGTGAAGATTTACGGATGGCAAATGGGGTTCCTGACCCTGGCGTTCATGAGTTTCCTGATCGGCGTTGTTTTGTCCCGCGTGTTTTTCCGGAAAACCGTTCCGGAGGACTATGGCCTTTATCCCGACGGCGAACAGGAGGCATGGGAAACCGTTGAGGAAAAAACGGACGGCCATCCCGTACGGCTATCCCGACGCGTGGTGATCAGAAACCCGCAGTTCTGGATCATATCCCTTTCTCTCGGCCTGTCCTACCTGGCGATCATGTCCGTTTTCATCCACCAGGTCCCCTATGCCCTCGATCATGGAATCAACAAGATTGCGGCGGCTTCTTCCCTTGCCTCCGTCAGTTTCTCCGCATTTTTCGGGCAGTTCTTTTTCGGCTGGCTCAGCGATCGGATCAGGGATTCCAAATATGCAGCCGCCCTGGGATTTTTCATCATGTCCTTCGGGATGTATCTCCTGCTGAACATGAAATCCCTCGAAATGCTTTATCTTTTCTCCATCGTGTTCGGGTTCGGTTACGGCTGCCTGGCCCCGATGACACCGATCCTGCTGGCCGACCGTTTCGGCCGTCAAGCCCTGGGAGCCGTCTATGGTCTTGTGACCTTCTTCATCGGGGCCGGGGGAAGCATTGGTCCCTTTCTGGCGGGGTACATGTACGACCGTTTCGGTTCCTATGGTCATGTCTGGCTGTTCGACATCGTTATTCTCCTGTGTGTCACGACCGCTATCCTGCTGCTGAAACCGAAGAAGTCGCTGTAATCATTCCACTCCGGGAAAAGTTTCCGGTCTTTTAGGGCGGTCGTCGATCAGGATCAGGAAACCCTTTGACGGAACAGAAAACGGGTTCTGCCTGAGAAGGGGAAGGCCTCGAAAGCGGACAGGCTGACGTTACCGGACAATAAGTTTTACCAGAATCGGGCAAAGGTACAGAATCGTCAAACCCACAAGAAGCCAGCAGCCACCGTTGATCCATTTCTCCCGGCGGATGATCTCCCCGTCCCAGTCGGACGTTTCGATGACGCGCCGGAGGCGCCGCAGGGAAAAAGAGGATACCCGTATGGGAGAGGCTTCCGCATCATTGGATACGGACATGACCGTTTTCAGGGTAGAGCAGCATGGTGTGTGCATATTGAAGCCCTCGTTATCATTCGTTATGTTATCGAAAATATTTACGGATCACGGCGGTGATGACCCCGCCGACCCGGAGTTCCCGACGGGGATAAATGGGGGCGTATTGGGGATTTGCAGCTTCCAGGACAACATTCTTTCCCTCTTTCCGGAAATATTTCATGGTCCACTCCCCGTCTACCTCGGCCAGGATGATGTCGCCGTTCCGCGGCTCCCTGTCCCGTTCCACAATCACCCAATCCCCGTCCTTGATGCCTTCGCCGATCATGGAGTCTCCCTGAACGGACAGGAGGAATGAGGAATCAGGCCGGTTGACCAGATATTCATCCAGGGAGATAACGTCCCGCCGTTCTTCTTCGGCCGAACAGGGGAGGCCCGCCTGAACAGATCCCACCAGCGGAATTCCCGTCGAGCTCCGGGCCGGCTTCAGGAACCCGCCTGCATCCCTGACGAGTAAACCCGCCGCCAGAAGCTTTTCGACCCAGAAATGGACGACGCTTTTCGAACGGACCCCCATCACCTCCATCATCTCTCCGTAGGTAGGCATGCGCCTGTTTTCCCGCCAAAAAGTCTCGATGTCCCGGAACACACTCTGAATCGTTCGCCTTTCGTCCATAGCACCTTCCCGTATCGCTGAATGGTTTCTTTATAATAGAACGGGCGTTCTACTGTCAAGTTTTTTTAGGGACCGAATGAATCCCGTAAAAGTCAACTGGATATTTCCGAACAAACTGACCGTAAAAAAGCGTTAAGGTGGAAAAAAATAAGCACAGGGATCGGGCAATCCCATCATTTCTTATTAAAAATAGATGGATGATTACGGAACTCAGAAGAAGGGTTTTTCCTTTGACAAGAGAGAGCTTTTACGTTATCCATTTCGAGCGGAAGGGAGGGGTTTGAATCTCTTTTTCTTTGAAATCGGAAACGTCAACCAACAAAACGGAGGATGACCATGCAAATGGCCGTCAATACATATATTACGTAAAGAAAGGAAGGTTTTTATGGTACGTATCGGCATTAATGGTTTCGGGCGTGTGGGACGGCAGGTGTTAAAGGCTGTTTTGGAACAATACCCGCAGGAATTGGACGTGGTCGCCATTAACGACCTTTTCGACGTTAATACAAATGCCCATCTTTTCAAATATGATTCGAATTACGGCTCCTTCTGCGGAGAGGTGACAACGGCACCGGACACCCTGATCATCAACGGCCGCCCGATCAAAAGCTTCGCTTTTCGCGATCCGGCAGAAATTCCCTGGAAAAATGAAAGGGTGGATATTGTTATCGAGAGCACGGGACTGTTCACGACGGGTCCCAAGGCGGGGGTTCACCTGGCAGGAGGCGCGAAGAAGGTCATCATTTCCGCCCCGGCCAAGGAGGAGGATCTGACCGTGGTCATGGGGGTCAATGAAAAGGATTATGATCCCGGAAAGCACCACATTCTTTCCAACGCCTCCTGTACGACGAACTGTCTTGCCCCCCCCGTTTCGGTCATCCACCGGGCTTTTGGAATCGAAAAGGGAATGATGACGACGGTGCATGCCTACACCAACGATCAGCGCATCCTCGACCTGCCGCACAAAGATCTCAGGCGCGCCCGGGCAGCGGCCCTCAACATCATTCCGACGACGACCGGTGCCGCCAAGGCGCTGGCTTTAGTCATTCCGGATTTGAAGGGCCGTTTCGACGGCTACTCCCTCCGCGTGCCGACGCCGACCGTGTCCGTTGTCGATTTTGTGGCCGAACTCAAGACCAAAACGACAACCGAAGCGTTACGGGCCACCCTGAAGAAGGCCGCTGAAGGGGAATTGAAGGGGATCATGGGCTGCGAGGAAGCCCCCCTGGTGTCCATGGACTTCAAGGGAAACAGCCACTCGTCCATCGTCGATATCGAGTTTACCCAGGTATTGAAAGAAAACATGATTAAGGTGGTCGCCTGGTATGACAACGAATGGGGCTACTCCTGTCGGGTGGCCGACCTGGCAGCCTTCCTTTCCAAGAAGGGGTTGTAATTCACGTTTTTTGCGATTTTACATTTTTTGACATCTTTTGATATTCAACCGGGGGGATGAAAAAAAGTGATCGCGCATATTCTGGTCATCGACGATGACCCTTTTTGTCGGTTCTTGCAGAGCGCACTCCGGGGACCGGAAACAGCCGTGGATACCTTTCCGGATTCAACGGCGGTCCCTACGGAGAGCCTGCATCAGTACGATCTTCTTATCGCGGACGTTCGTATCACCCGCCAGGCTTCTTTCCGGCAAGTTCACGATTTTCTTCCACAAATACCGATAGTCCTGCTTAGCGCCGCCGGCGACCTGGAAACAACCATGGAAGCCGTCAAATGGGGGGCCTGGGATTGCATCAAGAAGCCCTTTCCGCCTGACACCATCCGTAGCCTGGTGACAACGATCCTCAAGGTCCGGGATTTCTGCCGGGAAAATACGGAAGCCAAAACCTGCGCCGGGACTTCGGCACGGTTTATCGGTTCTTCCGACACCATGATGGCATTCTACAAGCAGGTTGCCCGGGTGGCCGACGCCCATGCAAGTGTTCTCATCGAAGGGGAAAGCGGAACGGGGAAGGATTTGACGGCCCGTGCCCTCCATCACTTAAGTTCACGCCGGAAGAAACCCTTTCTGGTCGTCCATTGCGGGGCTATACCGGAAACGCTCCTTGAATCCGAACTGTTCGGCTACGAAAAAGGGGCCTTCACGGGAGCCGATCGCGCCCATCCCGGTCTTCTGGAAACAGCCGAGACCGGGACTTTGTTTCTGGATGAAATCACGGAAATGACGCCCTCCCTGCAGGGCAAGCTCCTGCGGTTCATGCAGAACGGCGAGGTAAGACGGCTGGGAAGCTACCGGGCCCGGCAAGTGACGGTCCGGGTCATCGCCTCAACCAACAGGAATCTGGATGAGGAAATCACGGCTCAGCGATTCCGTGCCGACCTCATGTACCGTTTCGTTGTCCGCCTGGTAACGCCCCCCTTGCGGGCACACAAGGGAGACCTTCCCCAGTTGATTCAAGCCATTCTGCAAAAAAATGATTTAACCGGCATTCGCATAGCGCCGGAAGCCATGAAGCTGCTTTATGCCTACGACTGGCCGGGAAATGTCCGGGAACTGGAGAACGTCCTGCGTCAGAGCCAGTTGCTTAGTCCGTACCCGGTCATTCTGCCGGAACATTTACCGGAGCG
>CAZIPU010000123.1:0-6884 GCA_964541005.1 uncultured Syntrophales bacterium
ATTGATTATGCTATGGAAATCTTCGGTTTTGAGTACGAGGTGGAGCTCAGCACGCGGCCCGTCAACTCCATCGGAAGCGACGGTGACTGGGAGCTGGCGACATCCGCCCTGATCGGTGCCCTTGAGGATAAGGGCATGAACTACGAAGTCAATGAGGGTGACGGAGCCTTCTACGGGCCGAAAATCGATTTTAAATTGAAAGACGCCCTGAAGCGAAAGTGGCAATGCGCCACCATTCAGTGTGATTTTACCCTGCCCGAGCGGTTCGATCTTTCCTATGTCGGGGTGGACGGGGAAAAACACCGTCCCGTGATGCTGCACCGGGTCATCCTCGGGGCGATTGAGCGGTTCATGGGTGTGCTAATCGAACATCATGCGGGATCCTTCCCGCTGTGGCTGTCTCCGGTCCAGGCGGTTCTGGTAACGGTGACGGATGCCCAGATTCCTTATGGCGAGACGGTTTACCGGAAGATGCTTGACGCTGGAATCCGCGTGGAGCGGGATTTTCGGAACGAAAAGCTGGGCTATAAGATCCGGGAAGGGCAGATGCAGAAGACGCCCTACATGCTGGTGATCGGTGACCGTGAAGTTCAGACGGAGACGGTTACGCCCCGTATGCGTGACGGCAAGAATCTCAACGCCATGACGACTGAGGCCTTCATCGACCTCGTCAGGGAATCATGTCGGCGGTATCAATAGACGGTTGATGGTCGGATATGGGGAAACGTCTGTCCGCGTTTCTTTCTTTTCAAGAAGACGAATTGCTTAAGGAGGTGTCATATAGCTAAGGATTTAAGGATCAATCGCGAGATCAGGGCTCCCCAGGTCAGGGTGATCGACGCGGAGGGAAAGCAGCTCGGTATCATTTCTCTTGCGGACGCATTGGCGGAAGCGAGCAGGGCCGGTCTTGACGTCGTGGAAGTATCTCCGAATTCCGATCCGCCTGTCTGCCGGATCATGGACTATGGCAAGTTCAGATACCAGCAGAACAAAAAACAGCAGATCGCCAAAAAACATCAGACAACGGTTCAAGTCAAGGAAATCCGGTTTCGGCCCAAGACGGAAGAGCATGATCTGGATGTGAAGATCAAACAGATCAGGAAGTTTCTTGAACAGCAGGACAAGGTTAAAATATCCATGATGTTCCGTGGCCGGGAAATTGTTTACACGGACATCGGCCGGAAAATCATGGAATCCGTGAAACGACAACTGGAGGATCTGGCGGTTTTTGATCAGGAGCCCAAACTGGAAGGGAAGAACATGATCATGATCGTCTCTCCGAAGAAATAGGACAGAGGTTACGTTATTAAAAGAAGAGGAGTTGTGGAATGCCTAAATTAAAAACACACCGAGGGGCTGCAAAGCGCTTTTCTATTACGGGAACGGGAAAAGTCAAAATGCACAAGGCGGGTTCGAGCCATATATTGACCTCGAAAACAACCAAGAGGAAACGAAATCTGAGAAGATCGGTGATCCTTGACGCGGGCGTTACGGCGGGAATTAAAAAGCTCATTCCCTATCTGTAATACAAGCGCGCTGCCGATTCACAGACCGTGAAAGATTAGGAGATAAATAAAATGCCAAGGGTAAAAAGAAGCGTTACCGCGAAGAAAAAGAGACGAAAGATCCTGAAATGGGCAAAGGGTTTTTTTGGCGCCAGGAGTCGACTGCTCAGGACGGCCACGGAGGCTGTCGACCGGTCCATGAAATATGCCTATCGGGACAGAAGGGTCAAGAAGAGAGAATTCAGGCAGCTTTGGATAGCCCGGATTAACGCCGCGGCAAGAATGAACGACGTGACCTATAGCCGTTTCATCGCCGGGATCAAGAAGGCGGGTCTGGTTCTGGACAGGAAAATTCTGGCCGATCTGGCCGTTCATGATCCCAATGCTTTCTCGAAAATCGCCACGATGGCAAAGGGTGAACAGTCGGCATGATTGCGGAACTGGAAGAACTCCAGAGAAAAGCAGAAGCTGAGATTGCCGAAGTCAGAACCGAAAAAGATCTTCTCGAAGTCAAAACGCGGTACCTCGGAAGGAAGGGTTTGCTGACCGGCCTTCTTCGGAATATCGGCAATGTCTCGGCTGAAGAGAGGCCCCTTTTCGGCAAGCAAAGTAACGAAGTCAAGGACATCCTGACCGGGAAAATTGACGAGGCCCTGCAGGGAATCAAGGCTATTGAAAAGGGTGACAACCTTGCCCGGGAAAGGGTGGATGTGACCCTCGAAGGGCGGCGGATCAAACCCGGAAAACTTCACCCCGTTACGCAGGTCCGGGAAGAAATCTGTTCCATTTTTGCCTCCTTTGGCTTCTCCGTTGTGGAAGGCCCGGAAGTTGAACAGGATTATTACAATTTCGAAGCCCTCAATATTCCGAAGGACCATCCCGCAAGGGACATGCAGGATACGTTTTATATCGAGGATAACATTGTCCTCAGGACCCACACCTCTCCGGTACAGGTCCGGACCATGCTGAAACAGCAACCGCCTGTCAGAATCCTGTCTCCCGGACGTGTTTATCGACCCGATTCGGATATTTCGCACACCCCCATGTTCCACCAGATTGAAGGTCTCCTTGTCGATAAAGGGGTCACCTTTGCCGATTTGAAGGGCATCCTGACGGTTTTTTTGCAGGAAGTATTCGGCAAGGAAACCCGTATCCGGTTCCGCCCCAGTTTTTTCCCCTTCACGGAGCCAAGCGCGGAAGTGGACATCCAGTGTGTCATGTGCCGGGGCGAAGGCTGCCGGGTCTGCGGCCAGACAGGGTGGCTGGAGATCCTGGGGTCGGGAATGGTCCATCCCGAGGTTTTCAAGAACGTCGGTTACGATCCCGAGGAATATTCAGGATTTGCTTTCGGCCTCGGCCTTGAGCGGATCGCCATGCTGAAGTACGGCATTTCGGATATTCGTCTGTTTTTTGAGAATGACTGGAGATTTCTGGAACAATTCTAATCGGTAAATCCATTTCATAGCGGGACCCTTCAGAACGTGCTTTATGAAGGAGAATTACGGGAAAACTTATGCAGGTAAGCATCAAGTGGCTAAAAGATTATATTGAGCTCGATCTGACACCGGAAGAACTCGCCGCGAAGTTGACCATGGCCGGTCTCGAAGTTGAGGCCGTCGAACGGAAAAACCCCTCGTTCAGCGGGGTCGTGGTGGCGAAGATTCTCTCCATTTCACGCCATCCCAATGCGGACAAACTTTCCCTGTGCCGGATTTCGACGGGTGCGGCAGACTATGCCGTAGTTTGCGGCGCCTCCAATATCAAGGAAGGCGATGTGGTGCCCCTGGCCACGGTGGGGGCGACCATTCCCGGCGGCTACACGATCAAGCGTTCCCAGATCCGGGGCGAACTGTCCGAGGGGATGCTCTGCTCGGAAGAAGAGCTGGAAATCGGAGGGGACAACACGGGAATCATGATTTTACCCCCGGATCTCACCCTGGGCCAGGATCTGGCCGATGCCCTCGACCTGGGAGATACGGTCATGGATATCGGCATTACGCCGAACCGTGCGGATTGTCTCAGCATGATCGGTATCGCCAGGGAGATTGCGGCTATCACGGGTAAAACCGTCAAGTACCCGGAGATTGTTTTCCAGGAAACACAGGAAGACATTCACGGGATCACCTCCGTGAAAATCGAGGATCCCGATCTCTGTCCACGGTACACGGCGAGAATTTTAAAAGGGGTCAAGATCGGCCCGTCTCCGTTCTGGATGAAACAGCGCCTGGAGGCGGTGGGACTCAGGGCGATCAACAATGTCGTCGATGTGACGAATTTCGTCATGATGGAATTCGGCCAGCCCCTGCACGCTTTCGATTTCCGTTTCCTGGAAGAGGGACGGATTGTCGTCAGACGTTCCCGGCCCGGCGAATCTTTCGTTTCCCTGGATGGAAAGGAAAGAACGCTTCGCCAGGATACCCTCATGATCTGCGACGGGAAAAAACCCGTTGCCATCGCCGGGATCATGGGCGGTCTCAATTCGGAGGTCAAGGACGATACCGAAATGGTTCTCCTGGAAAGCGCTTATTTCCAGCCGTCATCAATCCGAAAATCGGCCCGCTGGCTGGCAATGGGGACGGATGCCGCCTTCCGGTTCGAGCGCGGTATCGATCCCGGCGGAGTGACGACGGCCCTCAACCGGGCGGCCCAGTTGATCGCGGAAACGGCGGGTGCCGTAGTTTGCAAAGGGCTTGTGGACGAGAATCCGTCGAAGATCGGCGTTTCGCCGGCGATTCCGCTCCGTATCGATCGTGTGAACACCATGCTCGGTTCCCGCTTCGCGGAAGAGAAGATCATCGATGCTCTTAAAAATCTGGGGATGATCGTTACCGCGACGGAAAAGGCCGGGTCCTACAGCGTGATCCCCCCGAGCTGCCGTGTGGATATTTCGCGGGAAATCGACCTGATCGAAGAAGTAGCCCGTCTGATCGGTTACGACCGGATCGAGCCGGCACTTCCTCATATTGCCGTCAAACCGCTGGTGAAAGAGAAAAAACAGATTCTGATCGAAAAGATCCGCCAGGTCTTAAACGGAGGCGGTTTTTCGGAAGTGATTCACTACAGCTTCATCACCCCGAAATCATGTGAAATATTGAATATTCCCGCAGAAGACGAACGGGCGAAGATGCTCAGGATTTCGAATCCCCTGACGGACGATCAGGCGGTCATGAGAACGACCCTTGTCTACAGCCTTCTGGATACCATGAGAAGCAATGCCAATAACGGCTGCCACAACCTGAAAATCTTTGAGACGGGTAAAATTTTCATTGACTGCGGCCGGGGTGAGCTTCCCCTGGAGAAAGAACGTCTTGGGGGACTTCTGACCGGCTTGGCGTATGACGATTTCTGGCATTTGAAGGAACCGCCGGCGGATTTCTACGGGCTGAAAGGGGTTGTCGAAGATCTGTTCGATGCCCTGCGGCTTTCCAGCATCCAATACGACGCCTCACGGACCGAACCGTTTCTCCATCCCGGCCGGAGTTGCACCGTTTCCATCAATCAGGAACCGGTGGGCTTCCTCGGTGAGGTGCATCCTGACGTGCAATCGCGCATGGATCTGCGGAACAGGGCCCTGGTTTTTGAACTGGATATGGATATCCTGTGCGGGCTTTTTACGGGTTTGGTCAATTACCGGGAAGTATCGAAATACCCGGCGACCTCGCGGGACGTCGCCTTTTTAATCCGGGATGATATTGAGGCGGCGGAGATCATGCGCCTGGGTGGCCTGGCCGGAGAGGAATTGCTTGAAAAAATCAATATTTTCGATATATATGTAGGGGACGCGATTCCGAAGGGGATGAAGAGCCTCGGTGTCAGGTTCTCTTACCGTTCCCCCCAAAGAACGTTAAAGGATGAGGAAGTGAACGAAGTCCACCGGAACATCGTAAACGGTATTGTTCGTGCGACAGGAGCAAAAATCAGAGGGGAAAACAATTAGCACGTGACTTATAGGAGGGCATAATGACCAAGATCGATATTATTCAGAATGTGTATGAGAAGTTGGGAATTCCTAAAAAAGATTCAGCAAAGATTGTCGAGTCCGTGTTCGACCTGATGAAAGACAGTCTTGCCAAGGGGGAGAAAATCAAAATCTCCGGCTTCGGCAATTTCCTCGTCAAGGAGAAGAAATCCCGTCGAGGCCGCAACCCCCAGACCGGCGCAGAGATCTCCATTTCAGCCAGAAGAGTCCTGACCTTCAAGTCCAGTCAGGTATTGCGGCGCGCCCTGAACGACTAAGTACGATTTCGACCGAGAAAAATCCTAATTCCTTGCCTGAAGAATATGTCCGAATTCAGTGCAACGAATTCATCTATGAGGATTTAGGATTTGATGGATACCAATTCATACGATAAGGCGTATTACCGAATTGGAGAGGTCAGTAAACTTCTTCAGGTTGAGCCTTATGTCATCCGTTTCTGGGAAACGGAATTCAAATCAGTAAAACCGGTCCGGGCGGCCTCCGGACATCGTCTTTACCGCAAGAAGGATGTGGAGGCACTCATTCTTATCAAGAAGCTGCTTTATGAAAAGCGCTTCACCATCAGTGGTGCCAAACAATACCTGTTGAAAGAAAGCCGGGAGAAGGCAGCCGTTGAAACGGATGGGGACCGGCAGAGGCTCTTGGAAATCAAGAAAGGGTTGATGGGTATTCGAAATCTGATTGGGTAAAAAACCAAAAAAGGCCATTGGACGATGTCCCAATGGCCTTTGTATTTTCCTCTGTATTCGAGCTTTATTTCTTTTTCCCGCCGCCTTTCCCTCCACCACCACCCTTCGTGGAACGCTTGGAGGCTTTCATGGGGTTAAGCTTCTGTGTGGTGTCCTTAATTTCCCTGGTAATGTGCGAGGCGAGCGCGCAATTCCCGACAACCCACCGGCTGGAGGGGTCGGCATAAACCTTACAGTACTGACCCGTCGGAAAATCGATAATTTTGTTGCAGCTGATGCAGCTCTCAATAACCGGATGACAACTGCCGCCGGTATACGTGCAGCCGTTCTTGGTCATGAAGGTACATTCAACGCCTACTTTTACGGTTTGACACAACATATAGCCACCTCATATTTTATTGAAACAGTAATGCGACGATCACTCGAAGGTCTGCTTGACTAACAGATGATCACGCTTGTGTCAAGGGAAAATTGTTTAACGTCTTGACACGTTTCCTGCAACCGTGGTAGAGAGCAACCCTTCATGTGCCCCCGTAGCTCAGAAGGATAGAGCAACGGATTCCTAATCCGTGTGCCGCGCGTTCGACTCGCGCCGGGGGCACCAGAATAATCCAGGGCTTAGCCGGTTTACGGGTAAGCCCCTTTTGTTTATGGGTAAAACAGAAGCGGCCCGGAGAGAATTTAAAATCAGGTCGTGTCGACGGGCAAGAG
>CAZIPU010000124.1:0-6868 GCA_964541005.1 uncultured Syntrophales bacterium
ACCTGGCAGCGGACGACTGGGGCGAAGACGGCATCACGGCCCAGGATATTCTCGACTACCTTCCCTATGCGCTGAAGACGGATCGGGAAGGACCTGGCGGGAAATTAAGAGGTATCTACGAAGGTCTTGAGGTGATATAAGCCCCGGCGAACCGGCAGAGGGGATGTGCCGTATCCCGCCTGTTAAGAGACAAAGTCCTGATATCACGCAAGAAAGGTCAAGGATGTCCATTTTTTCGGCGGCCCTGCTGCTTTTTCTGGTCATTGATCCCTTCGGGAACATTCCGTTTTTCCTGTCCGTCCTGAAGCATATCGATCACCGGCGCCAACGCTGGATCATTCTCCGGGAAATGGTGATCGCCCTGGCGGTCCTCGTTTTCTTCCTTTTCGTCGGCCGCTATGTCCTGCTTCTGCTCGATATTTCGGCACCCGCCCTGAGCATGGCCGGGGGGATCATCCTGTTTCTGATCGCCCTCAAGATGATCTTTTCCGATTCGGAAGAGATTTTCGGTAAATCCCCGGAGGGGGAGCCCCTGATCGTTCCTCTGGCGATACCGTTTATCGCGGGTCCCTCCGCCCTGGCGACGGTGCTGTTGCTCATGGCCCGGGAACCGTCCCGTTGGCCTGACTGGCTCGCTGCCCTGATTGCCGCATGGTTTTTCGCGACGGTCATCCTGTTTCTGTCGAACCGGATCAGCCGGCTCCTGGGGTTCCGTGTCCTGGTCGCCATCGAGCGTCTCATGGGCATGCTCCTGACGACGATCGCCGTTGAACTGTTTATCAAGGGGATGAAACAGTTGTCCCTGCATTGATGCGAAATGCCGAGCCGGATACGGGCTCTGAAACGTAAGGAGATGAAATGCATGATGAAGAAAGAACAACTTGAAAAATACGCCGATGTCCTTTTGTGGGGACTCAAGACCGCCCGGGTAAAACCTCTGAAAAAGGGAAGCCTGGTTCTTCTGCAGTACGACCTGCCTGCCCTGGAACTTGCGGAAATCCTCTTCGGAAGGCTCATCGATCTGGGGATCAACGCCATCCAGCGGATGAGCATGACCGTGAACATGGAGAAGTGTTTTTATGAGAAGGCCAATGATCGCCAGCTTTCCTTTCTTTCTCCGGGGGACCGGCCCACGTACGAAAAGCTGGACGGACGGATCTTTCTCCGGGCGCCGGCATCCCTGACCCACCTGGGCAAAGTGGATCCCAGCAAGATCGCCCGGGCCATGGTGGCCCGCAAACCCCTCCGGGAACTGATGGAAGCACGGGAACAGCAAGGGCTCCACGGCTGGACCCTGTGCCTTTACCCGACGGAGGAACTGGCTTCCCAGGCGAAGCTGACACCGGACGAATACACGAACCAGGTGATCCGGGCCTGCTATCTCGACAAGATCGACCCCGTCGGCGAGTGGAAGCGTATTTACACGGAAGTCGGGAAGATCAAAAAATGGTTGAATGCGCTGCCCGTGAAATATTTCCATGTCGAAGCGGAGCACATCGATCTGCGGATCACCCCCGGCGAATCACGAAAATGGATCGGCATCTCGGGACATAACATTCCCAGCTTCGAGCTGTTCATGTCACCTGACTGGCGGGGAACGGAGGGGACCTTCTACGCGAACCAGCCCTCCTACCGGAGCGGGAATTACGTTGAGGGGGTCAGGCTGGTCTTCGACAAGGGGAATGTCGTCGATGTGCAGGCGGACAAGGGGGATGCATTCACGAAAAAACAGCTTGAAATGGATCCGGGCGCCAAGAGAGTCGGCGAATTCTCCCTGACGGACCGACGCTTCTCGCGGATCGACCGCTTCATGGCCGAGACCCTCTTCGATGAAAACTACGGGGGCGAATACGGCAACACCCACATCGCCCTGGGGGCTTCCTATACCGACACCTTTTCGGGAGACATGTCGACGATGAACAAGGCGTTGAAGAAAAAGCTGGGCTTCAACGATTCGGCCCTTCACTGGGATCTGGTCAACACGGAAAAGAAAACCGTGACGGCGATCCTGAAAACCGGCCAGAGACTCGTCATCTACGATGACGGCAAATTCTGCAGGTGAGGGATGAAGACTTCTGAAACATCAATATATTCAGACGATTCTCTTCTTGACACACCGGGAGCATCACGTTACACTCGCCGGCAAATCACGGCCCTTCCGGGTAGATGTGGGGGGCGGAAAATTCCTTGGGAGATGAGCGACAGAGTTTAAACGAATTAAACGATCTGGGGGGTGAATGATGCTGAAACGAATTTATGTTCCGTCTCTTGTTGTCCTGATTCTTGTTTTCTTTGTTCCGGCCATTTTTGCGGCTTCGTCCGCAAGCCAGGCGCCGAAACCCTATCGGCCACCCAATGTGGATATGAAAGCGTCCGATTTGTTTGTCCAGATTTACGTCACTTCCCCGGCTGCCGGGGTAAAATGGCGTGTCGGAACGGAAAAGGCGATCCAATGGACAGCCGATCCCGCCAAGGTCGGACCCCAGGTGAAAGTCCTGCTGGTGCGCAAGGATCAGGTGCAGACCGTAAACGGTCAGCAGGCGCAATTGGTCATCAAGGATAATTACCCTTCCGGTGGGGGCGGTTTTCACTGGAAAATTCCCGCCAACACAGCCCCGGGGGATTACCGGATTGTGGTCATGAGTAAATCGAACGGAAAGTCGGGCAGCAGTCAACCCTTTAAATTAATTTCCCAGCCTGTTTTCAAGATTATCCAGCCCGCGGAGAACAGCACCTGGGAAATCGGTAAGTCCTATTCCGTTAAATGGGCTTACAACGGTGAGGCCTTGGGTCCCCTGTCGCTGCTGCTCTTCGGCAGCGGGGGAAACCGGGTGGACAACATTCCTCTTAACGGACCCAACGGCGACCGTTCATACCTTTTTACGGTTCCCGCCACGGCGTATCCGGGGCAGTTTGCCCTGATGCTCATTGAAGTCAACGATGAGGCAAAACTGGAAAACGACCTCCTCGGCTATCGGGGTACATACGTTGGGCTTAAAGTCGTCAAGGAAATTGTCAAGTAAGGGATCCGTCTGATCGGGCATCCATCGTTTTCAGATCAGCTGTTCCTGCCCTCTTTCAGGACCGGGACGGTCATTTCTGTTATATCCCGGCTATTTCCCTTTTTGCCTGCCGGAAGATGTCGGTTTTGAAGCCTGCGTAGCCGGGGATGGACTGGTTGAGGAACTTGGCCATATACTGGCCGTCTTAGATCAGCACCCTTTCGGCGTTACGTCCGGCCGTCTGAGGTTCTTGCTATATTTTTCTTTCGACGACGTAGTCGGCGACGGCGAGAAGGGCCGCCCGGGGAGTGGAATCCGGGAAAGAGGAGAGGATGTTTTTTGCCTCGGTGATCAGCCCTACGGCCTTGTTCAGGGTGTAGGGAATGCCGTCGTAGCGGTGCATAAGGGCCATGATCGTTCCGATGGCGTCCCGATCCCGTTCCTTTCGGCTGAGTAGTTCCTGAAGCCGGCTTTTCTCTTCCTCCGAGCACTGTGCAAGGGTCCGGATCAGGGGGAGGGTGAGTTTTCCTTCTTCCAGATCCTTCCCGATGGCCTTGCCGAATTCATCCTCCCTGGCCACGTAATCGAGGGTGTCGTCGGTCATCTGAAAGGCCGCGCCGACCCGGAGTCCGAACTGTGCCAGGGCTTCGATCCGGCTCTCCATCGCTTCGCCCAGGTGCCCTCCCAGGGCGCAGGCCGCCGAGATCAGAACGGCGGTTTTCTTGTCGATGATGGAGAGATAATCCGCTTCCGTGATACCCACGTCCCCCCGCTTGACCAGCTGGAGCACCTCGCCTTCGGACATGGTGTTGGTCGTTGCGGACAGGAGCTTGATGATGTCCAGGTTCCCGTATTCCGTCAGGAGCCGGAAGGACTTCGAGTAGAGGAAATCGCCGACGAGGACGCTCGCCGCGTTGCCCCAGAGGCGGTTGGCCGAGGACTTTCCCCGGCGTGTGTCGGCCTCGTCGATCACGTCGTCGTGTAAAAGAGTGGCCGTGTGGATGAATTCGATGACCGCCGCCAGGGGATAACGCCGGTTGCCCTGGTAGCCGCAGAGGGCCGCCGAGGCAAGCAGGAGCAGGGGGCGGAACCGTTTGCCGCCGCTGTCGATGATATGCCGGATGATTTCGGGGATCAGGCGGACTTCGGAGCGGAGGTAGCTTTCCATGTGAACCTCCACCTGCTTGAGATCTTCTCCAAAGAGCCGGAATACATCCTGCATCTGCATGAAACGGGGTTCCCTTCTCGTTTTGATATGGCCGGGACTATAGGTGATGGTCCGGGAAATGTCAAATTATTCATGTGGCAGGGCCGGGGCGATCCTGCTATGATGCGCATCATTTCAAATGGAGGCGCATGGTTATGCCGTGGACATATCTTTTTCTGGCGGGTTTGATGGAAGTGGGCTGGGCCGTCGGCCTGAAATATACGGACGGGTTCAGCCGCCTCTGGCCGAGTGTCTGGACCGTCCTGGCCATGGTTTTGAGTCTCTTTTTCCTTGGCCAGTCTCTCAAAACCCTGCCCGTCGGCACGGCCTACGCCGTCTGGACGGGAATCGGCGCTGTAGGGGCCGCCGTCCTTGGGATCATCCTCTTCGGGGATTCGCGGAGCGTTCTCCGCCTCGCGAGTATCGGCCTGATCGTTGCCGGAATCGCGGGGCTGAGGTTCAGCGCCTGAGGTTCACGTTTCCTTTCGCGGGATGACGACGCCGAACAGGTCGTACTCTTCGGCGGCGACAATCCGGCAGGTGACGAATTCGCCTGCACCGAGGTTCTTCCCCCGGAGATAGGTGACACCGTCGATGTCCGGGGCCTGGCGCCGGCACCGGCCGACATAGGGATACTCCGGAATACCGCTTTCCCCTTCCACCAGCACTTCCTCGATCGACGAGACAAGGGACCGGTTGATCTCCTCCGAAATAAGGGCCTGCGCCTCCATGATTTGACTTTTCCTTTTTTCCTTCGTCTTTTCCGAAACGTGGCCGGGAAGAGACAGGGCTGCCGTGTCTTCCTCCGGGGAGTAGGTGAAGACCCCGAGATGATCGAAGCGGGCCTCTGCGACAAAATGGAGAAGTTTTTTGAAACGGGCGGGCGTTTCCCCGGGAAAGCCGACGATGAGGGACGTCCGCAGGGCGACGCCGGGAATGGTTTCCCTGGCCTGCCGTAGAACGTTCCGGATCATGGCGCTGTTTCCCCGGCGGTTCATCATGCGGAGGATGTCGTCGTCGATATGCTGGATGGGGATATCGATATAGGGGCAGATTTTTTCCTCGTCGGCGATGGCCCGGAAGAGATCGTCCGTCAGTTCCGCCGGGTAGGTGTAGAGCAGGCGGATCCAGCGGAGGCCGTTGACCGTGCAGAGTTTTCGCAGCAGATCCGGCAGGGACGGTTTTCCCGGCAGGTCCCGTCCGTAGGCGGTGGTGTCCTGGGCGGTCACGATCAGTTCCCGGACACCGCTTCGGACGAGTTCCGCCGCTTCCACCAGGATATCCTCCGGCGTCCTGCTGCGGGCCTTGCCCCGGATGTCTGGAATGACGCAGTAGGCGCAGCGGTTGGAACAGCCGTCGGCGATCTTGAGGTAGGCGCTGTAAAAAGGCGTGGAAATTTGACGCCGGTTTTCCGCGGTCATCAGGAAAACCGGTGCCGGGGTGACTGAGCGTTCGGCGGGCGCCGTCTTTTCGGTCAGCCTGCGGATGTGGTCCCCGATCCGGCCGACTTCGTCCGTTCCCAGGAAAAGATCCACCTCGGGGAGCTCCCGGGCGATTTCCTCTCCGTAGCGCTGGGGCAGGCATCCCGTCACGACCAGACGGATGCATTTTCCCGCGGTCTTCCACTGGGCGAGGCGCAGGATTTCCTCGATCGATTCTTCCTTGGCGGGGAGAATGAAGGCGCAGGTATTGAGGAGGATAATATCGGCCTTTTCTTCCCGGCCGGTCAGGGTATAACCGGCTTCCGCCAGGGCGGCGGCCATGACTTCCGAATCGACGAGGTTCTTGGGGCATCCGAGGCTGATGATATGGATGGTCGGCTGCGTCATTTGGGGATTTTCCGGGCCAGAACCTTGCGGGGTTTCACGCCGTCCGAAGGTCCCACGATGCCTTCGGCTTCCATCTGCTCGATGATGCGGGCCGCCCGGTTATAGCCGATTTTCATGTAGCGCTGGACCAGCGAAATGGAGGCCTGGCCTAAATCGGTGACGAGTTCGACCGCTTCGTCGTATTTTTCGTCGAATTCTTCGCCGCTCTTGCCTCTTTCGTCATCGTCGGGTACGTCTGCCGTGATGGATTCGTCGTAGACGGGCTTGGCCTGTTTCTTGACGAATTCCACGATCCGGTTGATCTCCTTGTCCGACACGAAGGCGCCGTGAATACGGGTCAGTCGGGACGTGCCGGGGGGAATGAAGAGCATGTCCCCCGCCCCCAGCAGTTTTTCCGCCCCGTGGTCGTCGAGAATGGTCCGGGAATCGACCTTGGACGACACCTGGAAGGAAATGCGGGTCCGGAAGTTGGCCTTGATGAGGCCCGTGATCACGTCCACAGAGGGCCGCTGGGTGGCTAAAATGAGATGGATCCCCGCGGCACGGGCCATCTGGGCAAGGCGGGCCAGTGATTCCTCGACGTTTCGCTGGGCGACCATCATCAGATCCGCCAGTTCGTCGATGACGATGACGATGTAGGGGAGCCTGGTCAGGGGGAGGGCAGACGTCTTCGTTTCCTGCGACGGCGGGAGCAGGACCTCCTCTTCATCCCCGTCGGGCGGGTCATTCTCCGCTGCCGCCGGGGGGAGCTTCTCCGGGTCTGTCGCCGGTTTTCCCGGAGTTTCTCCGGCCCTTTTCTCCAGGATCTTGTTGTACATGTCGATGCTTTT
>CAZIPU010000125.1:0-2691 GCA_964541005.1 uncultured Syntrophales bacterium
AAAATATCGAAAACGCGGCCGGGGGGAATGAACAGATATTTCAGAAGATCGTGGATATGGCCATGCAGGTCGTCGATGGCGAAAGCGGTGCCCTTCTGCTTTACGATGAAGATGAAAAACTGTTTCACCCCCAGGTGATCAAAAGCGATGATGTACAGGATTACCTTGATAAAAAACTTCCCTTATTAAACAAGCTGTTTTCCGAGGTGGTGGAAAAGCAGCAGGCGGTCGTTGCCAAAAGCGCTGAAACGGGGGAGTTTCTGCCGACCATTATCTGCGCCCCCTTGATGATCCGCAACCGGGTATTCGGTGTTTTGACGGTTAAAAAGGATGGCCGTGGTCCCGGTGTAAACCGGAATGATTTGCAGCATATACAGAGCCTGACGAACAGGGCGTCATTGAATCTGGAAAACAAGGTCCTTTACGAAAGTCTTTATGTCAACCTGATCGAAACCTTCAAATCTCTCGTGGCGTCCATCCAGCTTCGGGATCACTATACGGAAGAGCATTCCTACCGTGTCATGGAACTGTCGCTGGCGGTTGCGGAAGCTATGGGTTGCCGGGAAAGCGACCTGGAATCCCTGAAAATCGCGGCGATCCTCCATGATATCGGGAAGATTGGCATCCCGGACCGCGTCCTGTTGAAGACCGACCGGTTGACCAATGAAGAGTACGAGATCATCAAGACCCATCCGACGATCGGCGACAGTATTTTGCAGTTCATGGTCATCTTTGAAAATGAGCGCAACATCGTCCTTCACCATCACGAACGCTGGGACGGACGGGGTTATCCGAGCGGTCTCGCGGGGAAGGATATCCCTTTTCTGGCGAGGATACTGTGTGTCGTCGATGCCTATGACGCCATGACCAATACCCGCCCCTACCGGAAAGCCATGGGAATCGAAGACGCCGTCGTCGAACTGCTCAAGAACCGCAATACCCAGTTTGACGAAAAGGTGGTCGATTGCCTGGTCAAACTGGTGCTGGCGCAACCATGCGCTTCTTAAAAGAATCCTGTTTTCCCTGAAGGTCAAAAGCTTTTCATTTTTATCTGGCATGAATATTGTTTGCGAAAAACCGGATGAAAACGATGAAAGCTGCTACCAAAAGATTATCGATGAGTATCGACAATGGCACAAAAGAACATTCCTGCCGTGTCATGCACCTTTCTCTGGAAGTTGCGGAAGCCATGGGTTGTGCCGAAGGTGAGCGGGAATCCCTGAAAATCGCGGCGATTCTGCATGATGTCGGTAAGACGGCCATTCCTGACGAGGTCCTCTTGAAGCCCGGTCGCCTGACGGAACAGGAATACACGATCATCAAGAAACATCCCTCCATCGGTGAAAGCCTTTTGCAACGTGTCGTCCTGTTTGAGAATGTGCGGAACATCGTTCTGCATCATCATGAACGTTGGGATGGGCAGGGCTATCCGGACGGTCTCGCCGGAGAAAACATCCCTGCCCTGGCAAGAATACTATGCGTTGTCGATTCCTACGACGCCATGACCAATAGCCGCCCATACCGGGAAGCCATGAGGGTCGAGGATGCCGTCAAGGAGTTGCTGGAGAACCGTAATAAACAGTTCGATGAGAAAGTGGTCGATTGCCTGGTCAAACTGGTGCTGGCGCAACCCCACTCCGCCTGAATACGCATCCGTCCCCTGTTCCGGTTCGGGTTTTCCAATAGCCGAATGGATCTCCATTTTTCACTTTGTTTCTGGCATGAATATTGTTTACGAATAACCGGATGCCCGACATGACATCATCAACGGAAGGATGACACGATGAGCATAAGACCGGAAAATAATGCTTTTCTCCATTCTCGATTGCTTTCCTGCGGCCACGGACCCGCCGCGGTGGATTTGCCGCGACTGCCCGATGCGGCGGATTCCGGGGTCTTCTCCCGTATCCTGGGCGAACTGGTCGCAAATCCGTCTGTTCCATCCGAGTCTTCCCCGGGAGGCGCGGTTCCTTTGGATAAAGAGGCGCTTCTGCAACTGATTCAGTGGATTAATCTCCAGATGAATCAACGGTTGCTCCGTTTTGCCGGAGAGGGAGGGCTGAATCCGTCCTATCGTTGGAAATTTGACAGTGTCCCGGACAATTCCGTCACGGGGAAAAATGCCGGCATGGAAGGGAAAGTAAACCCGAATGTCGGGGAAAGATTTCCCCGAGAGATTTCCGCCTCATCCGCGAGATATGAAGAAATCATCCGGAAAGCGGCGGCGGCCAACGATGTCGATCCCGAACTGATACGGGGGGTTATCCAGGTGGAGAGCGGTTTTAACGCCTCTGCCCGTTCTCCCAAGGGGGCGATGGGGCTGATGCAGTTGATGCCCGGGACGGCCCGGGAATTGGGGGTCAGCGATCCCTATGATCCCGAGGCTAATGTCATGGGGGGGACACGCTACCTGAAAAAGCTCCTGAACCGCTATGACGGAAATGTTTCCCTGGCCCTGGCGGCTTATAACTGGGGAATGGGAAACGTGGAAAACCGTCGTGACCGGATGCCCGAAGAAACCAGGAACTACATCAGCAGGATCACCAGCCTCTATAATGGGGAGAAGCCTCGTATTTCCTGATTTTTCCTGAAAAAGAGCGATCGGGGTTCTCCCGCTGCATCGGACGGCACTCGCTATTCCATTCCTTCACGCAGTTGTTCAAATCGGCCACGATTGTATCCGGAAACGAA
>CAZIPU010000125.1:2791-6860 GCA_964541005.1 uncultured Syntrophales bacterium
ATTCCATTCCTTCACGCAGTTGTTCAAATCGGCCACGATTGTATCCGGAAACGAAAATTCCCAGCCGGCATGAAAAAAAGCTGACTTTCTTTGTCCGCCGTTATATAAATCGACAGGAGTAACAGATTGTATTCAATTCCATTCCGAAAAAGGACGGTTCAACCAGGCTATGGCAAAAATATTCATTGTCTACCACAGTCAGACGGGCCATACGGAGCAAATGGCGCAGGCGGTCTTCGAAGGCGCCGCCGCGATCGAGGGGGCGACCGTCGTGATGAAGAGGGCTGCCGAGGCAACGGCGGAAGATCTTCTGTGGGCCGACGGGATTGCCATCGGCTCCCCCGAGAATTTCGGCTACATCTCTGGGATGATCAAGGATTTTTTCGACCGGACGTTTTATGGGGTGGAAAATAAGGTTTTCCGGAAACCCTATGTCGTTTTCATCAGTGCGGGTAATGACGGGACAGGAGCCCTGCGGGCGATCGAGCGGATCGCCCTGGGCTATAAATTTAAAAAGGTCTATGAGCCGGTGATCGCCAAAGGAGACATCAAACCCGACGATCTGGAGAAATGCCGCGAGCTGGGAGGCGTGCTGTCCGGCGGATGCCAGATGGGAATCTACTGAACCGGATGATGACGGGCGATTCTAAGTATCCGCAATAAAAGTTGTTTTATCCTGCGTAACATGGTATGGGGGCGTCGTTTGGAGTGTATTGGTCTCACCCCGGCAGCATGGATGCCGGGTGCGAGTGGAATCGTTCCGGGGTTGCCGAATCGTGTGCGGTCTTTCTCGTGCCGGTGCGTTTCCGTAGTGAAAAAGGCGGGGTTAATCATTTTCGTTCAACCGGGGGGCAGAAATGGAATGGCGGGGAGACACAAAGGGACAAAAAGCAACAAAAGAACAACTTCTGAATGAGCTGGCCGGTATGAGGAGGAACCTGGCCGAGATGGAACAGCGCGTCTGTCGGGGAGACAACCTCAAAGATGAAATCAAGGATCTGCGGTATCATCTGGAGTGCATTCTCGGGACGACCGAACCGGAGGATAATGACACCGAAGAGGCCGGTCATTTCCACGATGCCGGTTCGCATCAGGGTGGACAGAATGATGACCGGCCGGACCCGAAATTTTTCCGGGAATTCCGGAAAGAAGTCAGGTCCGACGGGGGCGACGAAACGCGCTACCGGGAAATGTTCGATCACATCGGCAGCGGTGTGGCTGTCATGGCGCCGGCTCCGGATCTGCAGGATTTTTTTCTAACCGATTTTAACAAGGCAGCCGAAAAGATCACCCGCGTCCGGCGGAAAGACGTCATCGGCTGGGATATACGCAGTGTCTTCCCATACTTGCATAAAACGGATCTTATTGACTCCTTCCGGCATGTCCAACAGACGGGGGAATCCGAGTACATTCCCGCAACCTATTATCGTGACGGCATCCGGGAAGGGTGGCATGAAACCCGTGTTTACCGGCTTCCCTCAGGCGAGATCGTTTCCATTTTTGAAGATGTGACCCAACGGGTCCGGTTCGAACAGGAACTCCAGGCTCGCAACCGGATCGCCCAGGCCTTTCTGCTGCATCCGAGAGACGAAGTATATCCCCACCTGGTTAAAATATTTTTGGATTTTATCGACAGCCGGGACGGTTTCCTGGGTTACCTGGGCACCGACGGCAATCTGATTATCCACGCGATGCAGGAAAGCGCTCTGGTGAACCGCCGTCTTGGTGGAATTGTCTTTTCTCCCGAAGCCTGGTCGGGACCATGGGGGGAAGCCCTTAAAGAGGGTAAAACCTGCCTGGTTAACACGCCTTTTCCCGTTCCGGAGGGTCATGTTCCGATCAACCGGGCGTTGGCCGTGCCGATGGCCTTTCAGGGAAGATTGGTCGGCGTGGTGGTTGTGGCAAACAAAGCAAGAGACTATACGGACACGGAACGTCGAAGCCTGGAGAAACTTGCGGATTTCATCGTTCCATTCTTGGAGGCCCGCCTGGATTTCTGCCGGGAGGAACGGGAAAAGCAGTCCCTCCTGAAAACCGTTTTTCAGTCGGAGCGCCTTCTGCGGGATATCCTCGATTTCCTGCCCGATCCAACTTTTGCTGTCGACCTGGAGGGAAGAGTGATCCTCTGGAATCGTGCGATTGAAGAAATGACCGGTATACATAGCGATGCGATGCTCGGAAAAGGGGATTATGAATACGCCCTGCCGTTCTATGGCGTTCGCAGACCCCTGGTGATTGATCTGGTGCTCCGCCCCGATCCGGATCAAGACCGATACTACCGCTATGTCGACCAGGACGGCAGCGTGATGGTGGAAACGGACGTGCCGGGCCCCCAGGGCAAGGAACGATGGTTATGGGCTAAAGCCAGGCATCTGTGCGACAGCGAGGGGAAGATTGTCGGGGCTATTGAATCCATCCGCGACATTACGGATCGAAAGCGAACGGAAGAGGCCCTTCGGGAAAGCGAAGAAAAGTTTCACCTTTTGGCGGAGGAGATTCCCGTCGGTATTTCCCTCATGGATTCCGACCGGAGATTCGAATACTTCAATTCCCGGTTTACGGAGATCTTCGGTTATACCCTCGAGGAAATTCCGACAAAGGATGATTGGTTCGAAAAAATCTATCCCGACGAGAGATACCGCGAAAAGATCCGCACCTTCTGGAAGAAGCATCACTACGAAAAGCCCGTACCGGGAAACATCGTGGAGGGGATGATTAAGGCCATGTGCCAGGATCGGACGGAAAAAATCATCCACGTACGTTCCGTTTATATAACCAACGGTAAGTATCTGCAAACCTGCGAGGATGTCACCCATCAAAAGAAACTGGAAGAACGGCTCATCCAGGGGCAGAAGATGGAGGCCGTCGGCACCCTGGCCGGAGGGATCGCCCACGATTTCAATAATTTACTCATGGGAATTCAGGGTTACTCGTCGCTCATGATGTTCAAGATGGAGCGGTCCCACCCCTTTTACGAGAGATTAAAAGGAATCGAAGACCAGGTCATCAGCGGAGCCAACCTGACACGACAACTTCTCGGTTTCGCCCGGGGAGGAAAATACGATGTCAAACCGGCCGATTTGAACCATCTTTTGGAGAAGACGGCGGACATGTTCGGCAGGACGAAGAAGGAGATCGTCATCCACAAAAAATTCGCGGCCGGACTCTGGAGTGTTGAAGCGGATGAGGGCCAGATAGAGCAGGTGTTGCTCAATCTCTACCTGAATGCCTGGCAGGCCATGCCGGGAGGGGGCGATCTTTATCTGGCAACGGAAAATGTCAAACACGACCCGCTCTACGCAAAGGCAAATGAAGTGGCACCGGGAGACTATGCCAAGATTTCCATTACCGATACCGGTGTCGGTATGGATGAAAAAACCCGCCAGAGGATCTTCGAGCCCTTCTTTACGACCAAGGAGATGGGGCGGGGAACGGGTTTGGGTCTGGCGACCGTTTACGGGATTGTCCGGGGACATGGCGGGATGATCAATGTTTACAGCGAAAAGGGGAAGGGCACGACATTCAACCTCTATTTCCCTGCGTCTCAAATGGCGGTGAGCCCCGAGGTCCAACCGCTCCGGGCCGTTCTCCGGGGGACGGAAACGCTGTTGGTCGTTGATGATGAGCCGACGATTCTCAAGGTGATGGGCGATCTTCTGCAGACGCTGGGCTACCGGGTCTTCCGGGCGGCGGGGGGCCGGGAGGCCCTGGGAATCTACAAGGCTCATCAAGACGAAATTGATTTGGTCATCCTGGATATGGTCATGCCGGGCCGGAGCGGCGGAGAGACCTTCGAGGATCTCAAACGAATCAATCCTGAGATCAAAGCCATTCTTTCCAGCGGTTACAGCTTAAACGGGGAGGCCAAGACGATCCTGAACCGGGGCGTCAAGGCCTTCATTCAAAAGCCCTTTATGATTGATCAGGTTTCCATGACCATCCGGGAGATTCTGGATGCTGAAAAACATTAATTGTTGGAAGCGATGGCTTCCGTTATCCCAAAGGAGGTCCCGATGATGAGAAAACGTATCCTGTCCTGCCTGGTGGGAGGATTCCTCTGCCTTTTGCC
>CAZIPU010000126.1:0-2888 GCA_964541005.1 uncultured Syntrophales bacterium
GAACCGACGAGGACAAGGCAACAAAATCAGAGTCTGCATCGATGAACGACAACCCCCTGAAAAGTCTGAAGAATATTTTCGGTTACGAAACCTACCGGCCGCAGCAGCAGGAAATTATCGAAGGTCTCATCCACGGGAAAGACGCCTTTGTTCTCATGCCGACGGGAGGTGGAAAATCTTTATGCTATCAGATTCCCGCCCTCCATCGCCAGGGTGTCGGGATTGTCGTTTCACCGCTCATTTCCCTGATGAAGGACCAGGTCGATGCGCTTCAGGCCTGCGGGGTGAAGGCGGCTTTCTACAACTCATCACTGAAGAGCAGCGAGGCCCGACGGGTTTTGGCGATGCTCCATGGCGAAGAACTGGATCTCCTTTATATCGCCCCGGAAAGATTGACCGGCGAAGAGTTCCTCCGGCGCCTTAAGGACATCCCCATCGCCCTTTTCGCCATCGACGAGGCCCACTGCATTTCACAGTGGGGCCATGATTTCCGGCCCGAATACGGCCGGCTTGGACACCTGCGCAAGGTATTCCCCAAGATACCGATGATCGCCCTGACGGCGACGGCAGAATCCCATACGCGCCGGGACATCCTCGACCGGCTTAACCTCAGGCAGGCACGGTGTTATATCTCAAGCTTCGATCGCCCCAATATCTGCTATACCGTTCTCGATAAGATCAAGCCCTTTTCTCAGCTTACGGACTTTCTGCGAAACCGCTTCGGTGAGGCCGGTATTGTCTACTGTCTGAGCCGTAAACGGGTGGACGACCTGGCGGCGAAACTGAAGTCACACGGGTTCAATGCGGCCCCCTACCACGCCGGCCTGTCGACGGCCGAGAGACAGAAGGTGCAGGACGATTTTCTGCGGGACAATGTCCGGATCATGGTCGCGACGGTGGCCTTCGGCATGGGGATCGATAAATCGAACATCCGGTTCGTCGTCCATTATGACATCCCGAAAAACATCGAAAGCTACTACCAGGAAACGGGTCGCGCCGGCCGCGATGGTTTGGCGGCGGATGCCCTGCTCCTGTTCGGGTACGGCGATATCGCCATTGCCCGGAGCCTGATCGAAAACACCCACAATCCCGAGCGGAAGCGGATCGAGCTTCACAAACTGAATGCCATGGTTGCCTTTGCCGAGGCCTCCAGTTGCCGCCGCCGGATCCTGCTGGGCTATTTCGATGAACGGATGGAAGAGGACTGCGGCAATTGCGACATCTGTCTGCACCCTCCGGACATGATCGATGTAACAGAGGATGCCCGGAAAGCCCTGTCCTGTGTCTACCGGGTAAATCAGCGTTTCGGCATGGGCCATGTGATCGATGTGTTGCGCGGCTCCAAAAAGGGGCGGATCATGCAACTGGGCCACGACAGTCTTTCCACCTACGGGATCGGTGCCGAAAAAAGCCAGGAGTACTGGGGGGGACTTCTACACCATCTTGTCTACGGGGGCTTTCTCCAGCAGGATGTGGGCAATTATTCGGTTCTCACTCTGACCGATGCGGCCCGGCCGGTCTTGCGGGGCGAACAGACACTGGCCATGGCGGCGCCTCGGATAAGGCACGCAGGCGCCTCGAAATCGCCCCGCCGCAAGACCGGCGATGAGGATTACGATGAGGAACTCTTCAGGAGACTCCGGGCCCTGCGGAAAACCCTGGCCGATGCCGCCGGGGTGCCGCCGTTTGTCATCTTCAGCGATATATCCCTGGTCGGGATGGCCGCCGCGCTGCCTACGGACGACGAGGCCTTTCTGAACGTCCACGGCGTCGGAGCCCATAAACTCGAACGCTACGGGGCGGATTTTCTTGCCGAGATACGACGGTATCTGCGGACCAGGGAAGAACCATCATAATAGATATTATTGCCGGAGATGAATCCCCCCATGACGATTTTTCCAAGCCATCGATAACACTATATTTTTCTTCCTGCGAGAACCATCCGCAATACCATCATCGCCCTTTAAAAATTCGGGGAAAAATTCCCGAAACAAACCGAAGCTATTCCATTAATCATCATTCCATAAATTAACAACAAAATGATGGCCCTTATTTGGCCCCGAAATGACCTGGCAGTCGCGTCAGGTGAGCCTGCCAATAAGGACCATCATCTTGCCGGAGGGTTGTAATTTCATTATCCGCCGAAGATGTTATTCACCAAGACAGAAACCAAAAGCGAGATTCTTCACTTTACTGACCGGTGACACTGAGAACCTATTTCCTTTCTTTATCCTCGTGGTATTTTATGTCACGATATGCCGCACATGCTCCCGCGACCGGTCATAAGAAAGCGTCCCGAAAACGTTATGATACTGATTATATTGTTTTCTTTTCCCTTCCGCTATCCACTCATCGATATTATCGATGATATTGAGATCTTTAAGCATGTTCCCGATTTCATCCAGGGTACGTTTCCCCACCCCCCTCATGAGGAGCAACAGGTCGAGACTGTCGGCAATCACATAGGGATCCAGAGGAATAAAGTTTCGCTTCAGACAGTTCAGGACCCGGGTAGACAATCCATAGTCCCATTCAGGGGAGATCTTCCGATTCTGTTCATGCACCTTGATCAGTTTAGCAACATATTGCGGAGAGACGCCGCATGCCCTCGCGATTTCCCTGTGGGTTTTTCCATCCAAACGCATTCTATTGACCTTATTCAACAATTCTTTAGTTCTTTTCCCCACTTCAAAACCCCTGTGTATGTTGTTGCTCGCGTTATATATATTAATATATAGCGCTTGTCAATCTTTTTTCTTGCCCTGCTGGAGGAGAAATATATCCCCGTAAAATGTCTATAACGAAAGCGTGAGTCAGAAATCACTCCGGAATGGGCATTACCCCTCTATTGCGCCTATGACCATGAATTTTTTACGTATGGAAAAAGG
>CAZIPU010000126.1:2988-6790 GCA_964541005.1 uncultured Syntrophales bacterium
GGCATTACCCCTCTATTGCGCCTATGACCATGAATTTTTTACGTATGGAAAAAGGGGATAAAGGATGCTAGTGCTGGCTTAGCTGAAAAATTCCAGCATCATATCGGACACGCCTTTGCGACATTGATGCCGGAAGCCGGGACAGCAACCCGGGCATTTCCCATAAAGAGGGCCTGAAGTCATGATCGAAGAGCGCTTGGTGGACATCGAAATAAAACTTGCCTATCAGGAGGAGACCATTCGTGAGTTAAACAGCGTGGTTTGCGAGCAGCAAAAGCAGATCGACCAACTGGAATCGGTCTGTAAGGCTTTTGCTGGCCGGATCAGGGACCTGTCGGAGGTCCTCGAAGGGAGGCTCCCTCTGAATGAAAAACCTCCCCATTATTAGGGGGCTCCGGTCATGATCGGCTGGGAACTGCTGGAGAGCGCCCCCGTTCCGGGAAGCGACAAGGCTATCTGTCTTTTCCGACGACGAGACGAATTCTCGATCCGGGTCGATGGTCGCGAACTCATGAACAGCCGGGTTCACGGATCGGAGGATGCCCTGGCCACCCTGGTCTGTCCGATGGTTGCGGAATGCGCCCGGATTCTCATCGGAGGGTTGGGTATGGGGTATACTCTCGCGTCGGCCCTTCATCATCTCGGCCCGGCGGTTCGGGTGGAGGTAGCGGAACTTGTGCCGGCGGTGGTGGCGTGGAACCGGGGAGTCCTGGGGGATCTGACGGGCCATCCCCTTCGGGATAAGCGGGTTGGTGTGCGGGAGGTCGATGTTGCAGAACTTTTGCAGGCGGCGCAAGAAGGCTATGATGTGATCCTCCTCGACGTGGATAACGGCCCAGCCGGCCTGACCCGTCCGGAAAACAACCGGCTTTACACCCCGGCCGGTCTGTCGTCGGCCTTTTCGGCCCTGAAACCGGGAGGCATTCTGGCCGTCTGGTCGGCCCGTCCCGATCGGATTTTTGCCGGACGTTTGCGTGAGGCCGGTTTTGAAGTCAGCGAGGTCTCTCTCCGGGCCCGCGGTTCCCGCGGAGGGGAGCGGCACACGATCTGGCATGCCAGGAAAGCATGACCGCCCTATCCCCCCATCCCCTGGAGAAATACAGGGAAGGGGCACTTCTTCAGTATTCCCCTACGGTGAGGTCTCTTTTCCTGTCCTTTCTCTTTGCTTCGCCAGACATGAGGGAAGCAAAGGCATATTGGACCCTCTTCCGCAGGTTGCATCTCTTTTCGTTTGCGTCCGATGACCACTCATTCTTTCCTTGTCAGCATCGGCCAGGACGGAAGCTGAAAGGGCCGCCAGGTATCCCCTTCATACAACACCTGTTCCAGGAACAGTCCCGACGGCGGCGCCGTGCAGCGGGCCGGGATATCCGAAGGTTCCTTCAACATGGTTTCGATGTCCCTGACGGACAGTTTTCCCCGCCCTGCCTCGACCGTCACACCCACCAGACGGCGAACCATCTTCCAGAGAAAATGAGACCCGGTGATGCGAAAGAGAATCAGGTCATCGCATTTTTTTACGGTGGCGGAATCGATCTGCACCAGGGAAGACGCGCTCTTTTCCCTTCTTTTGTCGGCAAAGGAGGAGAAATCGTGAAACCCCTGAAACAGGTTCATCACCGTTTCCATGGTTTTCATATCCAGAGGATCCCTCACCCACCAGATGTAACGTTTCCCGAAGGCCGTTCGTTTCCGTGAGAGAAGGTAGAGGTAACTCCTTCCCTTCGCATGATGCCGGGCGTGAAAATCGGCCTTCGCCTCTTCCAGACACAGGATATTGATATTCGAGGGCAGTTCGTCGTTCAGTTTTTCCAGGGCGGCGCGGAGGGACAGTTTTTTCGGAACCTCCAGATGGGCCACCTGCCCCAGGGCATGGACTCCGGCGTCGGTGCGGCCGGCGCCCTGGATGTCCACATCACATCCGAGAACGCGCCGGGCCGTTTCGATCAGGGTGCCCTGGATACTGCGGGCGTTCGTCTGCCCCTGCCAGCCGCTGTAGCTCGTTCCGTCGTATTCGATGATCATTTTATATTTGGGCATGGTTTAGAATCCTCTTAATTTTATTGCGGTCTTATCCGGTGATAGATTTGTCGGTCAGGAGAAGTCCCGGATAGGTGATGACTGTTGCCTACTACTAGATGGACGAACCCGCTGTCCAGAACTAACTGATAACCTTTTAAATATTTTCTATGAATGGCGTTTCCGATAATTCTTGAAAATCGTTGACATCAACCATGGAAGGATTTATTATTACAGCGCTTTTTGCAAGTATTTTCATTATTTCCAGAAAAGGGGATCTTCATACGGTCGTTATTTCAAACAAAGGAGGGGTGTCAAATGACCAGAGGAATTATCGGCTTCATTATCCTGATCCTGGATATCTGGGCGATTATGCAGGTATTTCAGAGCGGCGCCTCGGCCGGCGCCAAGATTCTCTGGACGGTCGTGATTGTGCTTCTGCCTTTGCTCGGCCTGATCCTGTGGTATTTCCTGGGCCCCAAAAAGTAAAAGCAGCCGATCGACGACAATCGATTATTTGTCAGGAGACATTGGACGGAGCGGTCTGTCTGTGGGCCGGTCTCGGCGCCTTGGTTATCTTTTCTGTGGCATCGACGTTTCCGTTTTGAAGGACCTGTTTTGCCTCTTTCTTGAGGCTGACAACCGATCAGCCAACCAAACTTATTCCCCGCGATTATTCATGCAATAAAACGGTTTGGATCGTGAATCTTCCCGTTTTAAGCAACGGCCGTATCAAAACCCCATTGACAAATCCCTTCGTTACATGGCAACGTACCCCCCATCTTTTTACCTTGTTGATTTTGGGTGGTAAGACATGAAGACGGACAACCGTTGGAAAGATCTAAAATTTGCCCTCCTTCTGAGTTTGACAAAACCTCTTTACTATTTTCTCCTCCTCTATACGAAGACCCTTCGTCTTCAGGTGGAAAACGTACAGGTCGTGTTCGAGCATATGCGCAACAGCGGACCGGTTCTACTGGCCAGCTGGCACCAGAGATTGTTTTGTGGTTTTTTTCTGCCTCGTATTTATAAATTGGCCATTCCCATTATGATCAGCCGGAGCCGGGACGGTGAATTTATTTCCCGTATTGTAAAGAACTCCGGATTTATGCCTGTTCGGGGTTCCAGTTCAAGGGGGGGGAAAGAGGCCCTGCGGGAGATGGTCGGTGTGATCGAGAAATATCGCATCGGTGGCCACGTTGTGGATGGCCCGACGGGTCCGCCCCGGATGGTGAAAGCGGGTCTGATTGCAATGGCCCAGCGTACCGGCGCCGTAATCTGTCCGGTTTATCTGGTCTATGAAAAATGCTGGGTTTTTAACAGTTGGGATCGGTTCATGGTTCCGAAACCGTTCAGCAAGGCGCTCATCCATTTCAGCAAGAGGCTTATATCCCTTCCTTCCTATATGAACGGTAATGAATTTGAGATTTCCCGCAAAGGAATTGAAGACGAAATGATCCGGACCTACGAAGAACTGGACCGGTATTTTGATAAAACCCGATAAAATTCTCTCGCAGCCCTGTTCCCCCAAAGGGCTTTTCGGTTAAAATGCGGCCGATCTGGTGTAGACCTTCTCCAAAATTTGCATAATGGTCGGGGTGTCGGAGGAGATTTTTTCCCCATCCTGATTAATCAAAACGAGGGCGGGAATCCCCACAATCCCGTACGCCATGCCGACGTTTCCCTCATGGTCCAGAAGGACGCGATAGGGGATTCGATTCTTTTTTACGAATTGCCTGAGCCTGTCCGCAGGTTCCTGGATATCGACGTTGACCACCACCAG
>CAZIPU010000127.1:0-6708 GCA_964541005.1 uncultured Syntrophales bacterium
CCTTCACCCTCGGCTAGGTACCGCTGTCGTGTTTTGACGTTTTGCCCTTTTTCTTCTGTCCGTCTTCACCGTAATAGTAATGATGATAATAATGATAATGGTAATAGTTGTCGCTCTTCGTATCGATATCGTTGAGAACGGCGCCAAGAACCCGTCCCTGGACATCCCGGATCTGACGAACGGCACTGGCGACAACGTGGCGGCTGGTCATTCCCGCGTGGGTAACGATCAGGGTTCCGTCAACAAGACGCGACAAAAGAACCGGGTCCGTGACCGCCGCGATGGGAGCTGAATCAATGATGACCCGGTCGTAGACTCCCTTCCATTCCTCGATGAGGGTCTTCATTTTCCCGGAGGCAATCAGTTCCGCAGGGTTGGGGGCAATGGGCCCCGAAGAGATGAAGTTCAGGTTGGGGACCTTTGCTTCCTGCACGACGGATCGCCAATCCCCGTCTCCGACCAGGATGTTGGACATGCCCTGATCGTTTTTCATTCCCAGGCTTTTATGCATGCGGGGCCGCCTCATGTCGAGATCGATGAGCAGGGTTCTCTCACCCGCATAGGCCATGACAAAGCCGATGTTGACGGCGGTAAGCGTTTTCCCTTCCGACGCCGCGGCACTGGTTATCAAAAGGGTGTGAGGCGAATGATCGGGGGTGGAAAAGAGGATCCCCGTCCGGAGTCCCCGATACGCTTCGCTGATCGGGGATTTTGGATTGTTCAGCACCATGAGATCCGATTTGATTTTCCCCTGATCATCCGTGTCGAATCGCGGAATCGAGCCCAGGTAGGGCACATCGACATATTTTTCCAGGTCCTCCGGATTTTTAACCGTATCATCCATGTACTCCGTGAAGAACGCCGCGCCCGTCCCCAGGCCCAATCCCAGGACCAGAGCGAACAGGACGCCCTTCGTTTTCTGCGGTTTGACAGGGCTCATGGGAAATTCCGCCGCATCCACGACGTGGATATTCACGGTCCGGTTTTCCTCGGTCACACTCGTTTCCTTTAGGCGCTTCAGGAGCAGATCGTAAAGCTGGCGGTTGGATTCCGCCTCCTGCTGGAGCACCTGGAACTGGATGGTAATCTTGTCACGGGTGATTGTTTCACCTTCACTGGAGCGCATCGCCGACGAAAGGCTTCCCTCCTGCCGGGCGGCAACTTCATAATTGGCCTTCAGGGCGGAAACGATATTCCCGATTTCCTGCCGCTTGAGTTTCCGCAGATTTTCCAGTTCCTGGTTCAGGGCGACCATCACCGGGTGCTTCGGCCCGTACTTGCCGGCTTTCTCCGTCCTGTCCCGGACCAGTTGGACTTCCTTGTCCTTCATGGAAATGATAATCGGGTTCATCACCACCTCGGGGATGCTGTCCGCCGAATCGGGGTGGCGCAGCAGTTCCTGGGCCTTGCGGTACTTGGTTTCCGCCTCGATGCGGCGGTTCGTCGCTTCGATCAACTGAGAACTGACCTGGCGGAGACGCTGCCGGCTGATATCTTCCGCTTCGGCGGCATCCGCACTTTTCGTGGCCATCAGGGAGAGACCGTATTTTTCCCGGTACTGCTGGATGGCCTGCTCGGAGGCCTCCATCTTCTGCTTGGCCTGTTTCACCTGTTCATCCAGAAAGACAGAGGCGGACTGGGTGCTCTTGATCCTCAGGCCGAGATTCCAGTCGATATAGGCCTGAGCCACGGTATTGGCGCACTTGGCGGCAAGCTTCGGATCCGTGGACTCGAAACTGATCTCCACGATCCGGCTGTTCCGGATCGGCTTAATACTCAGACGGGACTGGAAGGCGTTGATCAGTCGGGCATCGATTTTCTGGCGGCTAAGTTCGGATTTGGAATCGGAAGATGCAAACCAGGACAGGGGGGAAAACAGGGAAAAACCCGATCCGCTTATGGACTTGTACTCCGGGTGGCGGATCAGGTTCAGGCGTCTGATCACCTCCCGGGCGATGGCTCTCGACTCCAGGACCCGGTACTGGGTCTGGTAGAAATCCTGGCCGGAGGGGTCGATGGCAAACATCTCCTGGGGGGACAGGAGATTCGGATTGGCACGCTCGATGAGGATCTGGGTGGTTGCCCGATACACGGGAACCGCCGTAAAGACGTAAATAATCACCGCGGTCAGGATGACCAGCAGGGTCGTCAGAATCAATTTGCGGCGTTTGATGAAAATACGCCAGTAATCGAGGAGATGGGCCTCCTCCAGGATGTGCGTTTTCGAATTTTCTTGCATAATTTAACCTGATTAAAAGAAACTTTCGGGGACGACGATGGTGTCTCCCGGCAAGACCAGAGTCTCCATGGACGCCCGAATCTCGGCTTTTTTCCCTTCCTGTTCGCGGGTGATTTTGGTCCGTCCGGGCGCCGACTTGGGCGTCAGCCCACCGCCGATACTGATGGCCATGAGCACCGTTGTCCCCCGTTCGAGGTTATACTTTCCCGGTGTTTTGACTTCCCCCATGACGAAGAAGAAAGGCATCTTGGGAACGACAACGGAATCGCCGTCCCGAATCGGGATATTGCTGGTTTTACTTCCTGCCAGGACATCCTTGAGGTTTACATGGAAGATCGATTCCCGGTGCCGTTCGGCATCCTGAAGGGTCAGGGCATGATCAACAGGCTGATTCGGCCTGATGATCACCAATTCCTCCCCGGCGTCCTTGGTCGGGCCGCCGGCCTGTGAAAGCACGAAGAGGATGTTGTTCTCACGGGTCACGGCATAGGTCCCGGGCTTGTTGACCTCCCCCATGACAAAAACGCGCTGGCTTTTGTACTCCTTGACCGTTACCGAAACCTGGGGATTGACAAGGAAACCCTCATTCAATTTTGCCGCAATCGTTTTTTCCAGATCGCCGCAAGAAATCCCGGCGGCCTTGACTTCGCCAATCAGCGGAAAGGAGATCATGCCTTCGAGGGAGACCGGCATGACACGTTTAAGATCTTCGTGCCCCCAGACGATGATTTCCAGGGTGTCTTCCTTGCCGATCAGGTAGTCGCCTTGAGCGCAAAGCAAACTCAGGGGCGTGACAGACAGCCACAACACCATTGCAAAAAGGAGGACCCCCTCCATCGGAGAGCGGCGCCACCTGCGCCCTTGCAGAGCCGTGCGATCGCCCGTTTTTCCGCCGCTTCTCTTTCGCCTCGGATCGCACGCCGTGTCACGGCCGCTGTGCTTTAACTCTTTAAGAAAGTCGATTGCCATTCTATTATCCTTAAACGTCCTTGATGAATCGTAAAAATTCGGAATCCCCTCCATCGCGGGAGGAGATTCCTTACCGTTTACGAATTCACCATCCTCTACTGAATTCTAGAAATAAACCATGGCGCTCAGGAACACGCGGTTTTCTTCATAATCGTAACGGATGAAGTTGGAATCCCTTTCCTGGCGGGTGTAAGCCAGGTTCCACATCAGCCAGCTCTGCATGGCGTAATCCACTCCCAGCGTCCCGTAATACCAGTCTTCATCCCGTCTCTTCAGGATACCGTCGGTATCGAAATTCTTTCCCTCGTACTTGGCCTTCCCATACCCCGCAATGGCATTCAACCGGATTTTCTCATTGAGGGAGAGGATGTGACTGTAGCCGATGGAGTAGTCGTCTCGCGTGAAAGGCTCGTTCGTGTCGATATCCTCTTCGATCGTTCTCATGCCTTTCAGTTTGATTGCATCGTAGGGAGAAAGATTGTAGGTCAGATCGATCTGCGTGGAAAAAGTATCGACCCTATCGTCTTCACGGTCCTCGTCATATTCCTTCTCCGTCCAGCCGACTTTCAGATGACCGTTCAGCTTGGCCGTGGGGTCGAAACTGAGACCGACATAAACCGTATTGTTCTTGTTGTCGTACTCTTCGTTATCAGGGTAATCGACCCTGGAATACATGTATTCCACAAGGGCCTGCGTCTTGGCCGTAAACCGATAGAAGAGCGACGTTCCCACGACGTCCCGATCGTAATTGCCGGTTTCGTCGTAACGATGATCGTATTCGTATTTATAATAGTTGTACCAGGCGGCAATCGCCCAGCGATCGGCGAAACTGTACTTGGCCTTCGCCAGAAAATCATTTGCCTGATAGGGTTTCTCACGGTAGGGATCCGCGGAACTGGAAACGCCGTCCTGTTCCTTCCATTTCCTGGCTACTTCCGAATCGGTAAACCGGTCGCTGACCTCAACGGTCAAACCGCCGGGAAAATCGAGGTTCAGACTCGCAAATCCAACCTGGCGCGCATAGTCGTTCTCATCGAATTCGGCGAAACGGTAGATATCGGCATAATAGCCCGCCTTGATGCTGTGGCGGCGCAAAGGCAGAATGAGCGTAATGCCGGGGGAAATGGTCGTTATCCAGTCGCTCTCGTCCTTCTTCCCGTCGTAACTGAGGTAAACGTTGTCCGTATAGGTTTCGGTTACCCTGAGGCTGGGGTGAATCTCCAGGGGACCCAGTTTGATATTCCCTTTGCCGATGGGCTCCTGTTCCGCCCATGCAGGAAAAACCGCAAAAGCAACGATCAGAAAAATGATCAGGATGATTGACTTGTTTCTCATATGAATACTCGACTTTCTGAATTGTAGTTAATGGTTAAAATCCCTTGCTCCTAAATGTATCGAACCGATTATATTCGTGCCGACTTTTATAATGACGTCGTAAAAAAGTCGGCCAGGCTTTCATGCGGAATCTGGGGACGGTGTCGCAATGTCATTCCGAGGTGTCAGCCGAAGAATATCTTCCTCTCACAGATCGTTATGACCGGATTCTTCGCTTCGCTCAGAATGCCCTCGAATGTAAATTGGGTATTGCAAAACAGTCTCTTGATCCGGCATCCATAACTCAATGAAAATACCGGATTCCCAATTTATAGCGCAAAGGGCCATTGTCTGAATCGACATCCGCCCTGAACCTGTTTCAGGGATCAGGGCGGCATTTTCTCCACGTAAACCCTGTTTTTTCTGTCAGCTATTGGGCGAAGGATTCACTGCACCGCCGCCACCGCCGGTACCGGGACGCGAACCGTCGAAATACGGGGCGAAATAGGTGGGGCCGCTGTTCCCTCCGGGGACAAAACCGCCGCCGAAAGTTGCGCCCTGAGTCGCATCACCGCCGTTGCCCCCCGCACCCTTGATCGCCTTGACCACCTCGGTTTGATTGATATTCGAAGCGGTACAGGCCGCCGCAACGATACCGGCCGGCGTGTTCAGGGCGCCGCTGGGGGAAGCGCTTCTTGAATTGAATGCCGCCAAAACGGCGCTGTACAGAGAAGCAATGAAATTGCTGTCCGCCGCGGCTCCCTCATTCCAACCCGATGCCGGAACGATTCCCTGTGCCGACAGGGCGTTGATGGCCTCCTGCCCCGTTGCCCCCGTCGGAAGGTTTAATCCCAGAAGCGATGCCAGATTTATCGCCACGCTCCCCTGTGTAGCTCCCGTGCCTGCGGCACAGGCAGGACCGGACACCAAAAGGACCACCAGGATCATTAAACCGACCGCGGACTTTAGAACCATGCACTTCTTTCCATTCATGACACTCCTCCTTGCATAAGATTATTTCTTATTTTCCCGTTCTTTCGAACGGCAAATCATGACCCGTTTCCCTATTGTAACGGTTTTCATTTCCGGCAGGATCCCGTTCATGATCTCCGGGAAGTCCGGACTGATCCGGAAAAACCGGACATTCGTCCGGTTTTTCCGGATCAGTCCTTCTTTATCGGATAAATCCCTGCACCGTGTACGGAGACCGTTCCTGTCCGTCAATGAAAACCGCAAATTTCCGCCAAACGGAAATACTTCCGGAAAAAACCCCTTTCGTTCGACTTGCTTCCTTTCTGAGCAAGAGGAAGAACCGTCAGCGGGTCTTCGCCCGCGAGAATCCGGCATGGATTCCCATCAACGAGACGGATCGCCCCCTCTTCCCCAACATACTCTTTAAGCAATTTCAGGGCCCTGGAAAGAATGGGCTTTCTGCCGGCCGGAGAATGGGCATCGGTCGCCACGCAATGGACCCACCCCCGGTTCAGGAGATCAAAAGACGCATCGCGCGCTTCCGTACCGAAATCGCCCGTAAAGCTCATTGCCGTAACCTGCGTAAATCCGCCACATCGAATCCAATCTTCCAGGATTACAGGCCTGCGCTGGATCATCCGGTTTCTCTCAGGATGGGTGAGAATCGGCGAAAAACCTTCAACGCGCAAATGAAACAAAAAATCCCCGATTAACCGGGGAACCACTTCCGAGGGAACTTCCACGAGGACAAAACGTCCTCCTAACCTCAAGCATTCATTATCATTCAGGAACGAAACAAGGTTGGGCTGTATATGAATATCCCCTGCGACATCCAGGTTTAGATCGATCCCCTCTTCGTGAATCCGCTCCCGCAGGAGATCAAAAACGGGGAGAATCGAAGCGGCATCGTTCCGGTATCGTCCGTCACAACAGTGAGGCGTGGCCACGACCGTTCGAATGCCGTCTTTCGCGGCGATACGGCACATCGACAAGGCAGCGTCCACGCTTTGGGGCCCATCGTCGATTCCCGGCAATATATGACAGTGCAGATCTATCATTTTCAATAAAAGAACACCTTCATCCAATCCTGAAACCCGAAAAAAGCTAAACCTCCGGCCTCTCGATTACATGCGCACCGATCCCTTTTGCACGATCGCATCAATTTTCAGCATGTTTCGAGCTTTCAGGAAGTCTTACATGTTTTATGGCGAAAA
>CAZIPU010000128.1:0-4696 GCA_964541005.1 uncultured Syntrophales bacterium
AAACCGCACGATCCACAAGGAGAGATAAAATGAATGTTCTGCTGATCGGCAACGGTGCCCGGGAACACGCCCTTGCCGAAGCTGTTGTCCGTTCCCGTTATCAACCCGGGCTTTACGCCTTCATGAAAAGCAACAATCCCGGCATCGCCGGTTTCTGCAAGGATTATGAACTCGGCAGTTACGGTGATCTTGAAACCATCTGCGCCAGGGCCCGGGCGTGGTCCGTGGATTTTGCCCTCATCGGCCCCGAAGACCCCCTGGACCGGGGCGTGGTGGATGCCCTGAAAGAAGCGGGAATCCCCGCGGTCGGTCCGACCCGGAGCCTGTCCCGCCTGGAAACTTCCAAATCGTTTACCCGTGATCTGGTTAAAAAATATGGTATTCCCGGCAATCCCCGCTTTCAGAATTTTACCTCCTTCGCCGGAATCGAACCTTTCCTGGATACGCTGGAGGAAATTGTCCTGAAACCCGACGGTCTGACCGGCGGCAAGGGGGTCATGGTCCAGGGCGACCACTTCGGGAGTAAATCCGAGGCATTGGCCCTGTGCAGAGACATCCTCCGGGAGCACCCCTCTTTAACCATTGAAGAGAAGATGGAAGGGGAGGAATTTTCCCTCCAGTGCATCTCGGACGGCCGGACCGTCATTGCGACACCTCCCGTTCAGGATCATAAACGCCGCTTCGTGGACGACAAGGGCCCGAACACGGGCGGCATGGGCTCCTACTCGGACCGGAACCACCTCCTCCCCTTCCTGAGAGTGGAGGATATCGCCGAAGGGCTGGCCATTACAAGGAAGGTCGCCGAGGCCATCTTCCGGGAAACAGGGGAACCCTACAAGGGCGTTATGTACGGAGGATTCATGGCCACGCGTGACGGCGTCAAACTCCTGGAGTACAACGCCCGTTTCGGCGATCCCGAGGCCATGAACGTGCTGCCCCTTTTGAAAACGGATTTTATCGACCTCTGCCGGGCCGTCATCGACGGCACCCTGGACCGGCTTTCCGTCGAATTCGAAAGGAAGGCCACGGTCTGTAAATACATCGTTCCCCGGGGCTACGGCCTCCCGAAGGATCACCCCGACGCGGGATCCACATCATCCCGGATTGAAGTGGGAGATGTCGGCCGGGCCAGGCTTTACTATTCATCCGTGGACAGGAAAACCGACGGCCTTTATATGACTTCCTCCCGGGCCATCGGCGTCGTCGGTATCGCCGAAACCCTCGCCGAAGCCGAGAAAATTGCGGAAGAAGCCGTTTCCGCCGTTTCCGGACCGGTTGCGCACCGTCCGGACATCGGAACGGCCGCCCTGATCGGAAAAAGAGTGGAGCACATGAAACGGATCAGGGGCTGAAATTGAATAAGGCCTTTGAATAAGAGATATAAATAAGCTCAAAAAGGAGAGAAAGCATATGAACATGAACGTCATTAAAAGGGTGTTGATCAGCGTCACGGATAAAAAGGGGATTGTGGATTTCGCACGGGAACTGGCCGGGTTTAACGTCGAGATTCTTTCCACGGGGGGAACGGCGGCACAGATCCGGAACAGCGGTATCCCCGTCAAGGACGTTTCCGATTACACGGGCTTCCCGGAAATGATGGACGGCCGTCTGAAGACCCTTCATCCGAAAATCCACGGGGGACTCCTGGCCCTGAGGGACAATGAAAACCACATGAAGGCCCTGTCGGAACACGGGATCGGCCTGATCGACATGGTGGTCATCAACCTCTACGAATTCGAGAAGACCGTCGCCCAGGAGGGCTGTTCCCTGGATCACGCGATCGAAAACATCGATATCGGCGGACCGACGATGCTGAGGGCCGCCTCCAAGAACTACCGCTTCGTGACGGTCGTCACGGATCCGGAAGATTACGCCAGGATCATCGCCGAAATGAAGGAAACGGGCGGAAAAATCTCCGAGGCGACCAATTTCGCCCTCGCCGTCAAGACCTTCCAGCTGACGGCCCGCTACGATGGCGCCATCTCCAATTATCTCGGGAAAATCGCCCCCTACGGCGGCGAAACGAGGGATTTCCCGGACACCTTCACAATCCAGTTCGCCAAGGCGCAGGATCTGAGATACGGGGAAAATCCCCACCAGAAGGCCGTTTTCTACCGGGAGACCGACCCGGCGATCCCGGCGATCTCCAACGCCCGGCAGATCCAGGGCAAGGAACTCTCCTACAACAATATCATGGACAGCGATGCCGCCTGGCAGGCGGTGTCCGATTTCACCCTGCCTGCCGCGGTCATCATGAAACACGCCAATCCATGCGGCGCCGCCGCTTTGGAGGGCGAGCTTGTCGAGGTGTACCTCAAAGCCCTGGCGACGGACCCCGTTTCCGCCTTCGGCGGTATCGTGGCCTTCAACCGCCCGATCGACAAAAAAACGGCGGAAGAACTGGCCAAGATATTCCTTGAAGTGATTATCGCCCCGGGAATCGATGACGAGGCCAGGGCGATTCTGGAATCCAAAAAGAACGTCCGGGTCCTCATTATCCCCCAGACCGGCGGCAAGAGTGCCGGGTATGATTTCCGCCGCGTTGTCGGAGGACTCCTCGTGCAGGAGCGGGACAAGACGGATTTCGATATCCGGAAGGCCCAGGTCGTCACGAAGCGCACCCCGACGGAGGACGAATACGCCGCCCTCGATTTTGCCTGGCGGATCGTCAAGCACGTCAAGTCGAACGCCATCGTTTTCACCACGAAGGACCAGCTTGTCGGCGTGGGTGCGGGGCAGATGAGCCGCGTCGATTCGGTCAAGATCGCCGGCATGAAGGCACAGCTTCCGACCAGGGGAACGGTGCTCGGTTCCGACGCCTTCTTCCCGTTCCGGGATGGGATCGACATGGCGGCCGAGGCGGGCGTGACCGCCATTATCGAACCGGGCGGATCGGTCCGGGATGAAGAGGCCATCCAGGCGGCGGACGAACACGGCATCGCCATGATCTTCACCGGCGAGCGGCATTTCAAACACTAACCGGCAACCGATGTCATGCCGGACCTGGAGTCTGTGTTGAAATGCCCGGTTTACATATGATGTCATTCTGAGCGAAGCGAAGAATCTTTTAATAACGATATATCAGGAGGAAGCGATTCTCCGGTTGCCGCTTCGGCATGACATTGCAACACAGGCTCTTGATCCGGCATCCCAGCTCACTGACCGGACTGGATTCCGTTTTGCGCGACCCTTGCGCGGAATGACAAACAACAGCCCTTGACGGGTTCCTGAAACACGAGGAGATTCGGAGGTTGTCATGAAGGAACATCATGAAATTCTCGTCAGCGTGGCCATGGGGAGCGATTCCGATGCCCCGATCATGGCGGAAGCGGTCAATGTTCTACGGGAATTCGAGATCCCCTATGAAGTTTATCTGACCTCGGCACACAGGGCGCCGGAGCGGACTACCGCCTTTGCCCGCGGTGCGGTGGAGCGCGGCGTCAAGATCATCATTGTCGGTGCCGGCGCGGCGGCCCATCTGGCCGGCGTTATCGCGTCCCAGACGCCCCTGCCGGTGATCGGGGTTCCCATCGATTCCACCCCCCTGGGAGGCATGGACGCCTTGCTGTCGACAGTCCAGATGCCGGGAGGTATTCCCGTCGCCACCATGGCCATCGGCAAGGGCGGGGCAAAAAACGCCGCCCTCATGGCCGTGCGCATTCTGGCCCTGGAAGACCGGATGCTGAGGCAGAAGCTCGACGCCTACATCGAAAAACTGGCCCAGGACGTGGAAAGAAAGCACGAGAACCTGACTACACTCCAGTCGACCTGATCGGCCATGGCCTCTATCCTGAAAATCGATCCGGTCGCACCGGAAGACATTCTGATCGCGCAAGCCGCCGCCGTTCTTAAGGACGGCGGCGTCATCGCCTATCCCACGGAAACCTTTTATGGTCTGGGTGTGGACGCCACGAACGTTAAGGCGGTTGAACGGTTGTTCGCCGTCAAGGGACGGGATTTCAAAAATCCTATTCCCGTCGTGATCGGAGATGTTGCCCAGCTCAATCAAGTTGTTACCGATGTTCCGCCTCCGGCGCAGGAGTTGATTGACCGCCATTGGCCCGGTCCACTGACCCTTGTCTTCGGCGCCGCACCGTCGCTCTCCGCTCGTCTCACGGCGGGAACCGGGAAAATCGGCGTGCGGATTTCCAGCCACCCCATCGCCCGCCTCCTGGCCCGACAACTTGGCGGTCCCCTGACCTCGACCAGCGCCAACCGCTCGGGGCAGAAGGAGTGCGTTACTGCACAGGAAGTCATGGAAAAAATCGGAGACGATCTGGATCTGATTATTGACGGCGGAGAAACACCGGGAGGAAAGGGCTCGACGATCCTGGACATCACCCGGACGCCGCCCGTCGTCCTGCGTGCCGGGGCGATCGACTACCCTTAGGATGACTCAGGACCTCAATCGGCGCGGACGGAATTGACCTTTCTGTTATAAAAGCCGTATCAAATCATTCCTTCAAGAAAGACAGAACGGCGGAGAATATCCAACTGATTGAATTAGTCACTCAATTAACGATCGCCCCGTACCCCTTGACAAAACTAATCATGGATTTCCTCGGTTCTCCTCTATCCAGAAAATCAGCCTGCTTAAACCTACAAAGGGTGACCGGTGACACGTCTTTGGGGATCAACATCACGGATTGAAAGCTTGTAACGCATACTATTCAGCAGCCGCGGTTACACGGCCTGC